>CANGYO010000013.1 GCA_947458095.1 Vampirovibrionales bacterium
ACTTGGAGTGATTTAAGGCATTGGTTGGCACGCTTCAAGCGTCGTGGAAAGGTGGTGTCTCGGAGCATGGATGACTTAATTCATGCGGTGGCTCTCTATTTTCACAAAGTCAATTTAAGATACAGCTAATTGGTTAAATGTCTCGAAAAAACTATACTATTACTCTGCCTTGAGCTTACGGTTCATTAAAGATCTTACCATCATCTCTTGCGAAACTTCACTACCACTCACGGCTTGTACCACCAAGTCCACGATCGGCATATCAAGCCCAAGTTCTTTGGCGATCTTATGCACGGCTTTGGCAGCTTGAACGCCTTCTGCCACCACTTTCATATCCGCCAAAATGGCTTCTAAAGGCTCCCCCTTACCAAGGCGAAAGCCCACTTGAAAGTTACGGCTCAACGGTGAATTACAGGTTGCCAACATATCCCCCAAACCAGCCAAGCCATAAATGGTCGATTCTTCCGCATTTTGAGCCAAGCAAAAACGAGCCATCTCCGCCAAGCCCCGCGTCAACAAAGACGCCTTGGCATTGTCGCCCAATTCTTTCGCCGTCATAAAACCACTGGCAATGGCGAATACGTTTTTAGAAGCGCCTGCCAACTCCACACCCAAGACATCAGTATTGGTGTAAAGACGGAACTGCCTGTCGCAATTTAAGAGTTCTTGTAAAATTTTCGCCGTTTCAAGCGATTCTGCTGAGATCGTGCAAGCGGTGGGAAGCCCCTTTAAAATCTCTTTCGCCAGTGTGGGCCCCGACAAAACGCCAATTTTATGATCGGGGAAATAGTCCTTCAAAACTTGAGACATCGGCTTTAAGGACGGATATTCCAGTCCTTTCGACGCATTCACCAGCATCGCCGTTTCAGGCAATGCCCCTGTCGCCAAAATGGCTTGAGCCACTTCACGAGTCGCTTTGGCGGTGACGACAAACAAAACGGCATCCGCATCTTTCACGGCTGTTGCTAAATCAGAGGTAATTTCAACAGAAGCAGGAATATCCATTTGAACAGGGAAGTCGACATGACGATTTTGTTTGAATTCAGTAACTTTCGCTTCATTGCGTCCCCATAAAGTCACCTGCATACGAGCTTTGTCAGGATCCCTTAACTGGCTTTGTGCAGAAATCCATGCCAGCGTCAAGCCCCAACTGCCTGTGCCTAGAATACATAATTTTTTGGCTGTTTCATCTTTCTTCATAGAACTCGTCTAAAATCCTTCAATCCTTAAATTTTATTTTCTGTGCCTGCCATTAGGCGTTTGATATTGTCCCGATGACGTAAGAATACCAAAATACAAGCTGCCAGCGTGAAACTTAGGTAAGGCTTAGGCGAGCCGAATAGGTACATCACAGGCGTCGCTAAAAAGGCTGCGGTCAATGATGCGATCGATACCACCCGAGTGCTTAAGATCAAAACCAGGGAAAGAACGCCCAAGACCAAAGCGGAGTATGGCGAAAGGGCAAAAATCACGCCTAAGGAACTCATGGCACTTTTACCACCTTTAAAGCCTAAAAACACCGATTTAGAATGCCCGACAATCGCAATAACGCCCACCAGTACATGCAACCAAGATTCTTGAGGCAACAGAAACCTGAGCAACAAAACAGGCAGAGCCGCCTTGATAAAATCAAGGGCGTAAACAGCGAGTCCTGCATTTTTGCCACACAAACGCATCACATTCGTGCCACCTGTATTGCCACTACCTTCTTGAGTAATATCCTTGTTATAAAAGAGTTTGGCAACCAAATAACCCATCGGAATAGCCCCCATGAGATAGCCCAGCAAAAGGGACGCTCCCCAAATAAGAGGCGTTGGCGTATTTTCTAAAAAGCGTTCAAGCATCAGATATTTCCTAAGCAGGATGGTGACGTCCCTTATATTGTAACGCAAGCCAGCATTTTATACCACTTTAATTTTCACGGTTGATAATAGGATCGTGTTTTAAAGAGATAAGCAGTGGTTTTGCCCGAGACAGGAAGATTTTTCAAAGCACGGCAGGGGCTTCCATATCAAAACGAATACCCTTCTGATGCAAGGCTTTCACTGCTCGCTTGAGCTTGTCCATAGGCGACACCAGCGACACCCTGAAATACTGATCGCCATCCGAACCAAAGGCTCCACCGGGTGTGACGACCACGCCTGTTTGACGCATGAGGTATTCAATCCACTCATAAGACTCATTAAAGACAGGCGGAATTTTCATCCACAGGTAAAAGCTCGATTTCGGGGAATGTACATCCCAACCCAAGTCCGAAAAAGCGTCGACCAAGTAATCACGGCGTTCTTGATACATGGCACACATGGGTTTAATCAAGCGTTCGGCATGATTTAAGGCATAAGTACCAGCCTCTTGAATGGCGTTACAGACGCCATAATCAATCGTGGTTTTGCCTAAATACAAGTTGCGTATCACCGATTTTGACCCCACCGCAAAGCCCAAACGCCAGCCTGCCATGTGGAAGGTTTTGGAAAACGAGTGGAACTCCACCGCTACATCTTGAGCGCCTTCAAACTCCATAATGGAAAGGGGTTCATAATCGTCAAAGGCAATTTCGCCGTACGCCATATCGGTGACCAACACCAATCGATGCAACTTGGCAAAGGCGATGGCTTTTTCATAAAAATCCGCCGTCGCTTCAGCACCTGTGGGGTTATTCGGATAGTTCAACAAAAGCAATTTGGCTTTTTTACAGACATCCGCAGGAATCGCGTCTAAATCAGGCAAGAAGTGATTTTCTTCGGTCAATGGCATGAAATAAGGCGTACCGCCAGCAATGACTGTTGAACGCTGATAAGTCGGGTAGTACAAAGACGGCACCAAGCAGACATCCCCTGGTTCAAGGTAGGCTAAAATCACATTAGCGATGCCTTCTTTTGAACCAATCAAGGGTAAAATCTGCGAATCAGGATTGAGCGAAATATGGTAACGACGGTGCATCCACTGGGCGATGGCTTCTCGCAAAGTGGCTTTGCCTTTAAAGCTGGGGTATCCGTGATTTTCAGGGTCTAAAATCGCATGATGCAAGGCATTCAAAATATCAGGATGCGTCGGCTGATCAGGGTTGCCCATGCCCAAATCAATCAAGGGCAAACCACTTTCACGCACGCTTTGCTTCAAGCCTTCAAGGCTGGCAAACACATAAAGCGGTAAACTCGCTAAACGGCTATTGGGTTGAATGGGTTCAAAGGCGTTCGTGTCATCGGTCTCCGTGTTTAAAGGGCAAGAAGCGTCCAGCGTTTCAACTGGAATGGAATTTGAGTAAGACATGTGAGAAGACTCCGTTCTTCGTTATGAAAGAATAAAAACGAGAAATATTCAAAAGTTGCTATAGAAAGCTCTGCGAAACCCAAAAAACATACAGTCATTGCGAGCGAAGCGTGGCAATCTCCCTGCCACAAAAAGCTTTTGCAGAGTCTTCTATAGTATTCGCTATAGAAACTAAATGTTAATGAGTGTTTTTAACTGTCTAGCCATAAGCGAACCACCGTCAATTTCTTACCGTTTAAACGGTCTTATCAAGAGTCTATATATCTTTTAAATCATTCTAAGCAATGGCTTGAAGCGTGTTTTGAAGAGACGCTTGACACGCCAAAAGTTCAGCCAACATCGCTTCTTCGGAAGCAAGCTTGTTGAAAGAAGAACCAATGCCCACCGCAACAGCACCTGTTTGAAAAGCATCCACCGTATTGTTCGACGAAATCCCAGAAGCGACCATCACAGGCAAGCGACCGACTTCCGCCAAGAAGCGAGCGTTTTCAAGGGACATCGCTGCTTTTTCTTCTACAGAAAGCAATTGTACTTTCTCATCATTCAATAAACGAATCGCCCCTTCGGTTTGCACCATGGCAACACCCATATCTGCTAAAGCCTGGAGCATTTCCACTTGGGTGTCACGGCTTAAGTGACCGGGGATCGTCACGCAAAGCGGGGCTTTACCTGCCAACGCAAACAAACTTTCTTGAGCAAGCGTCATCACTTCAGCAGCGGTGATGAAGGCTCCGTGAGCATACATATCGTCGAAATTGCCGAGTTCAGCGACATCAGCCCCTGCTTCAACCGCTAAACGCAAATCTTCAGCCGAAACAGCCGAAGCAAATAGTTGACCATGAAACGCCTCACGAGCCACTTTTACACATGCTAGATCTGCAGAAACATCCAAGGCTTGCACACCTGCGAGTTCAGCGACTCGAGCTAAGCGAGCAACGCTTTCTACATTTTGATTGGCAATACCTGCAATGGCTTTTACAAATGGACGCATAATGAAGATTCCTTTATCTAAAAATACATGGATTTTATTTTAGCATAAAAACGTAGAATTGAATCATTTTAATTTCTTAAGAAGGAAATTGAAGCTCTAGGTAAACGGGAGCGTGATCCGATCCTTCGGTGTGATCGTGGATGTCGGCATCCACAATATAAGGTGTGAGCGAGTTTGACGTGAAAAAATAATCGATCCGCCAACCCACGTTGCGTTCCCTTGCACGAGTCCGCATTGCCCACCAACTATAGCGTTCCGCCTCATCAGGGTGCTTCAAACGAAACGTGTCGACAAAGCCCGCATCCACCAAATCATCCAGCCATGCCCGCTCTTGGGGCAAAAATCCTGAGACCTTCTCATTGTCTTTCGGGCGAGCCAAATCTATCGCAAAGTGAGCGGTGTTGAAATCGCCTGTCAACACAATAGGCTTGTCGGTTTGAGCCTGTAATGGCTTGATGTGATCTTCCAAAAAAGCGTGATAAAAGTCCATTTTATACTGCAAACGCTCGTTACTTGACGCCCCGTTGGGGTAGTACATACCGTACAAAATAAACTCGTCAAACTCTGCCATAAGCGTCCGTCCCTCGCAATCAAAGCGATCCACCCCAAAGCCTTCGACGACATTGAGCGGTTCCACCCGAGAATAAATGGCGGTGCCACTATAGCCTGGACGAGTCGCATGACTGTAATACGCATGATAGCCCCCTGGGGGGTGACGCATTTCATCAGTGAGCTGGTGGTCTTGAATTTTGGTTTCTTGCAAGCACAAGACATCAGGAGACGCTTGTGCCAGCCAGTCTAAAAAGCCCTTTTTATGAGCGGCACGAATGCCATTGACGTTCCATGAAATTAAGGTATAGCGATTGCCTTGACTCATTTTTTATCCTCATCTAAACTATCTAATGCCATTTAAACGTTTAAATGGCATTACTCGATTTCACCACGAGCAATTTTGTCGAGCAGTTGACTCATCCGCACGCCACGTTCAAGGGAATCGTCAAACTTAAAATGCACTTCAGGCGTGTGACGCAAACGAACACGATGCCCCAAGGCTTTGCGAGCCTTCGCTTGATGCGAAATCAAAATCGTCATCACTTCGTTGCGTTCATCTTCATCGTCCAAGAAAATGCTTAAATAGATTTTTGCCACGCTCAAATCAGGCGTCAAATCCACTTCGGTGACCGAAATCACCAAGTCATCCAAGCGAGGATCCTTCATTTCAGTGCGTAAAATATCGCCCATTTCACGCTGAATGGCTTTACGCACACGGTCGACTCGTGTAAACTCTTGTCGCTGATTCATGGTGAAACTCCTTGCTAGACAAAGCCTCTATAATAGGTGAAATCTACACCATTTGCCTGCTAGAGGCTGGTGCGTTTACGCTCTTCTTGTTGATAACAGACAATGACATCGCCCACTTGGTGATCATGAAACTTGGCAATGGTAATACCACATTCAAAGCCTTGAGCCACATCTTTCACATCATCTCTAAAGCGTTTCAACAAGTCGATAAAGCCTTCGTGAATGACCTTGCCATTGCGTTTGACTTCAATGCGTCCGCTACGAACGATTTTGCCATTGGTGACCATACAGCCAGCAACGACAACCGTTTTACCGATCGTAAAGTGCTGACGAATTTCCGCTTGACCACATTCCACTTCGATAATATCGGCATCCAACTCACCGAGCATCAGCTTTTCCACACGATCGACCATGTGATAAATAACGTCAAAGCGATGAACCACCACGCCTTCGGATTCAGCGATACGAGCGGCATTGACATCTTCACGGCTATTAAAGGCAATAATAATGGCTTTAGACGCTGTAGCCAACATGACATCCGCTTCCGTTAGATCGCCTGTGCCTGTGTGAATAATGTTGACTTGCACTTCAGCGGTGTCCAATTTCACCAAAGAACCTTGAGCCGCTTCTAAAGAGCCGTGTGTATCTGCCTTAAGAACGATGCGGAGTTCTTTTTTGTTTTCATCGTCTAAAGAAGTCGTCAAACCGCCTGCATTTCGGGTACGAGCGGACAAACGACGCTCACGTTCTTTGGTTTGAGCGACGCTCAAGCGTTGTTTAAACTCACTATGATTTTCAATCACAACCATCGTTGAACCAGAAACAGGCACTTCTTCTAGGCCTAAAATTTCAACAGGTGTTGAAGGACCTGCTTCTAGGATGCGTTCACCAGCATCGTTAATCAAGGCACGTACACGTCCACCGACGGAACCCATGAGAACGCTTTGACCGACTTTGAGTGTCCCTTTTTGAACCAATACACTGGCGACAGGGCCTTTGCCCTTGTCTAGCTTGGCTTCAATAATGACGCCTTCCGCAGGCACATGCGGATTCGCTTTAAGTTCTAACAATTCAGACAGCAATATAATATTTTCAAGTAAGTCATCGACACCCAACTTTTGCAAGGCACTGACTTCAACGGTCACGACATCTCCGCCGTATTTTTCAGACATGACGCCATGTTCCATCAACGCCGCCATGACCCGATCAGGATCTGCCCCTGCTTTGTCAATTTTGTTAATCGCCACAATGATCGGAATGCCCGCGGCTTTGGCGTGGTTAATGGCTTCAATGGTTTGAGGCATCACGCCGTCATCGGCAGCGACGACCAAAATGGCAATATCCGTGGCATGCGCCCCGCGCATACGCATCGCCGTAAAAGCTTCGTGACCAGGGGTATCCAAGAACACGATTTTCTGCCCATTTTTTTCGACACTGTACGCACCGATTCGCTGGGTAATACCGCCAGCTTCGGTGTCGACGATATTGGTACGAATCTCACGAATGGCGTCCAACAACGAGGTTTTACCGTGATCGACGTGACCCATAATCGAAATAACAGGCGCTCGATGCACATAAAACTCATCTTCATCAGCATCCGCCTTACGGTCCAACACGTTGGCGACTTCGACTTCGCTCATATCTTGAACTTTTTTGACTTCGGCTTCGACTTCAAAGTTCTTGGCAATGTCAATCATGGCGTCAAAATCAAGGGTATGGTTAATGGTGACCATAATGCCCTTCATAAACAAGTATTTAATGACTTCAGTGTCTTTTTGCTTGAGTAAAACCGCCAATTCATGCACCGTAACCGTGTGGTCAAAGACCAAATGCGTGGGAGGAATCGCATTTTCGGCTTCAATCGCCGCAGCAGTCGCACGACGTTCCGCTTTAGACGTTTTGCCCGATTTCTTGGCAGGACGGAACAAGGCACTCAATTTTTCTTTTTCTTTGTCGACTTCACTTTTGTTGACGTACTTAGAAACAGAAGACTTGCCTTTGGCTTGAGGCGAAAAGCTTTTCGCCCGTTCTTTTTCTTTGGTGACATCTGGAATGAAATCAGCTGAAACGACGTTTAGTTGATCGCCTGAAGGAGGCGTTGCTGGGCGATGAGGCGTATAAGGACGGTTTTGCGTCGACTGCCCTTGAGGCGTGAGAGGAGGACGACCGCCTTGATAGCCTCTGCCTTGCCCTTGATTTTGACCACCTTGACCGCCACCTTGATATAGACGTTGCCCTTGCGGTGCATCACCGTCTTTTCGCAAGGTGCGTTGATCGACAGGCTTAACCGTGCCTGCCTTGGGTTGTAAACTCGGACGCTTGGCTGGAGCCGCATCCCGACCTTGATTCGGACCTTGCCCATTGCCTGCATAATTCGGACGGTAGCTACTGGCAGCGTTACCCGTATTACCACTACTGCGTTGTTCCGCATTACGAGGCGTTAAAGCAGGACGTCCGCCACCTTGGGCAGGGCGTTGCTGGGGCGAATAGGTGGACACCGTAGAACTACGAGGGGCTTGGGGCTTGTTGGCAGAAGACGTTGGGCGAGGGGATGGATTGTCTAGATTACGGATTTTAGCGGTGTAATCCACAGGCACGAGAGTGGGGGCATCTTTTGCTTTGGCGTCAAGGGACTTGGCATCAGGCACGGATTTTTTTTCAGGAGAAAGCGTCGAATTAGGCAAAGGGGCATCCTTTTTGGGGGCGGTTTTGGGGGCATTGGGGTTGTAAATCTTGACGGCACGTTCCGTTTTTTGATCCGTTGGGGCTTTTTTTACTTCTGTAGCAGGGTTTTCTTGCTTGGTAGGCGTGGTTTTATTTGACCCTTGCTTTTCATAATAGCGACGCACTTTGAGTGCTTCTTCAGCAGGAATCGAGCTTGAATGGCTTTTCACTTCGCTCAATTGCAAGGTTTTTTGAAGATATTCAACCAAGTCTTTATTTTGGATATTCAGTTCTTTAGCGAGTTCGTAAACTCTTACTTTTGCAATCATGTGCGGAAGGACCTCGTTTTATGTTGATGTTTGTGTGGGGGGATTTTGCAAGGTATTCGTCAATAATTCAAGATCTTGCAACGAAACAGTGCTTCGCAAGGCATGAGCCAAATGACGACCCTTTTGCAGGGGGACTTTCGACACGCAGTCTGCGGAAGTACACAGATACGCCGAACGCCCTTGAATAGCAGGGGGCGAAGAAGGTGTTGTTAAGTAAGTATCTTGCCATTGAACCATAAGCACTGTACCCATTTTTCGCATGCGGAAGAGTGCTTGTTTCAAGTGGTAGCCACGGCAGATGAAGCATCGACGTTTGAATTTACGCTCATCAGTACGCATGACATCACTTTCTTTCAAATTAAAAAATTAAGGAACAAATAAATCAGGTAGAAAAAGCAGAGGGGAGAGTCATCTCCCCCAGGCGTTATTCAACTTCAGCAGGAATGGAAGCTTCCACACCGTCTAAGACTTTTTCTTGAAGGGCTTCGGCTTCTTCGCCTCCTTCTTCAAGGGCATCGTTTTCAGCTTTGGCACGACGGTTAAAGAACTCTTCTCTCAATCGCTGGAACTGAGAGATGCTCTTAATATCAAGCTTAAAGCCTGTTAACTTGGCAGCCAAACGAACGTTCTGACCTTCTCGACCGATCGCCAAAGAAAGCTGTTCGTCAGGCACAATAATCAATGCACGCTTGAGTTCAGGGTCTGAATCCACACGTACTTCTAAAATATGGGCAGGTGCTAGCGAGTTGGCGATGAACTCACCAGGGTTGTCTGACCAGCGGATAATGTCGATCTTTTCGTTGCGAAGCTCACTGACGATCGCTTGAATACGACTGCCTCGTGTGCCGATGCACGCCCCTTGCGGATCCACGTCGCCATCTGTGCCGTGAACCGCCACTTTTGTACGATGCCCCGCTTCTCGAGCAATGGATTTGATTTCAACCAAACCATCTTCAATTTCAGGCACTTCAAGTTCAAAAACTTCACGCACCATTTGTGGATGAGCTTGGGACACGACAATCGTGGGCATGCGGTTAGAATCCTTCAATTCCAGTACATAGGCACGAATACGGTTACCCACACGGTAGTATTCACCTGGTAATTGCTCACGAGTGGGCAACAAGGCATCGTTGCGTCCAATATTGACCCACACGTTACGCCCTTCCACACGCTGAACAACAGCAGGAACCACCGTGTATTTCTTTTCGTCAAATTCTTCTTGAATCAAGAGTTTTTCAGCTTCACGAATGCGTTGTGTGATAACTTGCTTTGCACTTTGGGCGGCAATACGACCAAATTCAGAAGGAGTGACATCAATTTCAAGCACATCGTCAAGTTGAACATCGGCTTTAATGTGACGAGCGTCCTGCAAGGAAATCTGATGAAAGGGATTTGCCTTACGAGCTTCTAAAGAAATCGCTGCACGCTCTTCGTCGCTCAACTCGGGACCTTCGTCTTGAGCTTCTTCTTCAGCAAGAGACTCTTCCCCAAGGGCTTCAACGGCTTCTAAGGCAGCATCAATATCGCCTTCAAAGGCTTCAGGGGCTTCCACATGAACGACTTTTTCAACCACAAACTTTTCTTGAAAAATACCGATTTCGCCTGATTTTTCAACCAATCGGCATAACAAACCCTCAGTGCTAGGCAACTTAGCATAACGGCGATAGGCCGCCAGCATGGCTTCACGCAATGAATCGATAATAAATGCTTTGGGAATACCACGTTCACGTTCGAGCTGTTCAGCGTATTCTAATAGGGCGGATCCGACTTTTATCATGTTTTAGGACTCCTCATTGTTCGAGTATTTAATTGTAAACAGTTTGGCACAATGCCTTACTACCATGTTAATCAAAGCATAAATAAATGCAAGGATTCATATTTTATTTTAACACAGCCTCTCATTTTAAAACAGTTTATTCTTCTAGTGGGAGTTCATCTTCATTGTCATCATTGGGCCATTGAATCGGCGGAGCCAAACAAATACCCTGCCCTTCAGGAAGCTCCGAAAGCAAAAAGCTTTCTAGCTCGCCTGCTTCGTTTTCTTTGGCTTGATGCTTGAGTGTGACCCGAATCTCACTGCCTTCTTCTTTAACGTCCCATAATTGTTTGGCGGCAAATAAATGAGCATTGGCTTTAGATTCAAGGACATCCAACGGCTTGAGGGTGACGGTTTTGCCTGTGTAAAAATCGAGTTCTCGGAAGGTTTTGAGATGGCGAAATAAACCTGGGGAACTCAATTCAAGCACATAGGAATGGGCTTGAAGTTCGGCGAGATCCGCCAAGGGGGCATCCAGCAATAAGGAGGCTTCAGCACATTCGTCGAGTGTGATGCGAACGTCCTTTTTTTCAACAAAAACTTGTAGAATGAGGCGTCCTTGGGTGTTGTCGACATCCACCGCTATAGGGATGAACGGCGTTTTGGCGAGCGTTTCAATCGCCACACTTAAGACCGTCTTGCACAGGCGTTTGGCTTGCGTTTCCGTAATTTGATGTTTCATGGGGTGTCCTTATCTTTTATGGTGAGCTTACTTATTATATTGTATCGCATCAAGCGTAAAGCTCAAACGTCGATTAAAACGAGTGTGGGATTATTTTAGGTGTCTTTTACCTTGTGGACTTAAAAATATGCTATACTAAAAAAGTAATTTTTGTTTATAGAGAGAAACCCCTATGCCTACTTTAACCCCTTTTATTAGCGTAAGCCGTGAATGCCCCTTTACCAGCAAAGAAGCCACTACGGTCATTAGCCCGATTTGGCAAGCCGAAGGAGCCAAAGACGATGACGACAACAAAGCGGACAGCAAAACCCCTCGCTTCTCACAAAGCCACGCGCTTGATGCCTTAGGTGAAGCCATTGGCTTTAGCATCTATGACTTCGCTCAAGAAGAAGGCTTTTCAGGGGCGAGAGCCACACAATTGATTTTACGCCTGCCTGAAAGCGAGCATTACGCCGTTAAACGTGTGATTCTACTCGGCTTAGGCAAGCCCAAAAATGCGGATCAAGGGGCGTTAAGCAAAGCCTATGCCTTTGCGTTGAAATCGTTGCTAGGCAAAGATGAATCCTTGCATACGGTTGCCGTTTCTTTGGTGAAAAATTATGAGCGTTTTGGCGGTTCCTTGTTGAATGATGAAGACAATAAAGTGAACGTCGAAGCCGATGTTATCGCTCAAGCGGTGTTGAAGGCCTTGTATGATGCCACGTATGTTTCCGCTGAATCCTTGAAGCCTGTCAAAGCCTTCAAAAAAGTGATTCTCATCACGGAACACGTTGAAGTCGTCGAGAAAAAATTGCCCTTTTTGACCGCCTTAAATAATGGACGTGCCTTAGCCAAAGATCTCGTCAACAAGCCAGCGAACACCAAAACCGTGCAAACCTTGGTGGATGCGGCCACTGAAATCGCTCAAGCTAATCCCGATCTTTTCACTTTGACTGTGGTGGACGATCTCGCCACGCTTGAAAAGGAAATGCCTTGCTTCTACACCGTGGCTCGTGGGAATGTCAAAAGCGATCCGCCTCGCTTTATTCACTTGGTGTATAAAGGCAAAAACGCCAGCCGTAAGGTGGCGTTGGTGGGTAAATCCGTTATTTTTGACACAGGCGGTTACCAAGTTAAACCGGGTAATTACATGGTCACCATGAAAGGCGACATGGCAGGGGGAGCCTCTGTTTTAGGCACAGCGAAAGCCCTTGCCGAACTCAAGCCTGAAAACGTGGAAGTGCATATGTTCTTAGCTGCCACACCGAACAAAATCGATGCCGATGCCATGATCCCTGATTCGATTGTGGACACCACGTGTGGTAAGAAGGTCGAAATTCGCCATACGGATGCGGAAGGACGACTCACCTTGATTGATGCCGTCACCAAAGCCAATGAGTTGGATCCTGAAGCGATTATTACGATTGCGACTTTAACAGGTGCGGCAAAAATGGCGGTGGGCAATACCATTTGCATGATGTCTAACTCAGCAAAGTGGGGGAGTCTCTTAGAAGCATCCGCAAAAACCAGTGGAGACGCCGTTCAGTATGTGGATGTGACCCCTGCCGACTTTGAAAACATTAAATCCAAGCTGGACGGAGCCGATATTCGTAACACCAATCGTGGCAGTGAACGTGGTTTTCAAACCGCAGGTGCTTTTGTGATGAGTGGTGCGAAAGAAGGTACGCCCGTCGTGCATTTAGACATTGCTGGGGCGGATATGTTGGAAGATGAAACGTCCACAGGTACGCCAGTGGCGACTTTGTTTACCTTTGTGACGGGTTTATAGGATTTTTAAAAAAACCGCCTCTTTCGTGAGAAGAGGCGGTTTTGAATTTAAAAGTATTGAACTCCTGCGGTTTGTGCTTGTGGTTGTGGAGCATAGCTCTGTTGAGGCGGAGCTGGTGATGGAGCATACGTCTGTGGGGGTGCCGAATACGTCGTGGTTTGAGGCACAGTGTAGATCGGGTTTTGTGACGCATCACGAGGGCCACTGTATTGAAAGCTTTGTGGCTGAGGCTGCTGTGGAGCGTAATTTTGTTGCTGTGGAACATAACTCTGTTGAGGTGCATAGCTCTGTTGAGGCGGGTAACTTGGTTGAGGTGCATAGCTCTGCTGTGGGGCATAACTCGGTTGCGGTGCATAGCTTTGCTGTGGAGCGTAACTCGGTTGCGGAGCATAGCTCTGTTGTGGAGGAGCATAAGCCGGTAAAGGTGTATTGTAGCTGGGTGGGTAAGGGTAAAGCGTCGCATCACCACGCCCTAACATGAGTTCCTTCAAGCTATAAACAGGTGTAGGAGATTGCCCAATGTATTGAGGCGCCATGTAGCCTAAGAAGCCATCATGCCTGACAGGACTGTCATACACCGTGGGGTTATACCCAACATTGGGATTGTAACCCGTATAGGCTGAAACCGTGCGATAGGGTGCTTGAAAGGTATTCCCATAGGGAGAAGGCGGATTCGCCAAAGGTGAACCAGGTGGATATTTACTATAATTGTTGGAGTTGTTGGAATATCCCTGCGAAGGAGGATAAGTGAGGGCTGGTTGTGTATACCCTTGCTGTGGTGCAGGAGCATAAGAATAGGACGGCGGTGGCCAAAATTGTGGACTAGAGTTGATGCTATTCATCAGTGTTATATGCCTTTGTTATTCTCTTGATAAAATCGATGCTGGTTTAAGTACTCTTAAAAGGATGCTTCAGTGAACTTGTTATGCGTTAAGCAATGCCTGTGAACTGGTATTAAGTCATAATGAAGCCATAGAATGTCTACAACACAATAAACACTCGCTTATCAACGTAATTGCAGTTTGTTTACATTTTGTTACATTAAACGTTCGCTATATCGCCATCTTTATTCTTTGTCCCAAATAAACGGGGGCTTGCCATAATGACCGTAAAAGTCATTTTCCACCCCATAATGACCATTGGGCAAGAGGTAGTGCATACTAATCGGGTTCATGTGCTTGGCAAAATGATCTAATACCTTGCGTTGCACGGGATGCTCATCCACCCCTAAAATATCACGAGCCAGTACGATTTCTTCTTCTCCTGCTTGGTTTACGAGCCTCACATGCGTTGCTGAAATCGGTTGTACCCAACAGTGACGGCAAATCCGCCGATGCGTCAAGTAAACGTCGTAATACGGAGCCTTTTCCGCAAAAGAAGGCAAGTTCATCGCGCTTAAAAGACTCAAGCCAAGCATCCAAAAACAGAGCATTTGCAAGGATTTAAGGCGTTTCATGGGGATGCTCTTCCGTATGCAGTAAGGGATGTTCAAAGGAATCTTCGCTAGGAGCTTCTTGAAAGCTACTCCACAAACTCTTGACAAAACCGATCGCCACCCAAGTCACCAGTCCCGCCACCACTAAAGACATCACCGCATCCACCCAAGCGAGATGAAAAACCAGCACACAAACCGCCGAAATAATAGCCGCAACGGATCCGAGTGCATCGCTGATGACGTGCAAGTACGCCCCCCGAATGTTCAAGTGATGATGACTGTCCTGATGCAAGAGGTACACCGAAAACAGGTTCACCAATAAGCCCCCCACCGCAATCCACAACAAGGATTCCCCCACGATATGGGGTGGATTCGACAAGCGTTGCACGCCTTCCACCCACAGAAAAACGCTCATGCCTGTTAAGGCAAAGGCATTAGAGCTTGCGGCAAGGCGTTCAATCCACCAAGCTTTTTCGTAATTGTGATTTTTTTGGACGTAGAGGCTCAACATCGCCCCTAAAAAGGCGAGCAATAAGCCTGACGCATCCGCCGCCATGTGGACGGCATCACTCATCAACGCCCAGCTGTGGGTTTGATCCGATCCCCACGCTTCCACCCACGCATAAGCGATGTTCAAGACAAAGACAATGCCCAAAATCCGTATTTGCGACCAGGAACTCAAGACAAATCCATGCACTTGCCCCCGTTTGCTAGGGGCATGGTGATGCGAACAAGCGTGGTGATCGTGTTGCGTGAGTGAGGCATCGTGAACGTGCAAGGGAGGATTCTTTCTCTTGTTATTTTGGAGGTCTTCTTATTGTAACGTATTTCGTGGGATTATGCTAAACTAAAGAATCATAGTCCTATAAAACAAGGGATGCTTACCATGAACGCCATTATGGAACACACGCTTGCTCAAGGAAAAAACGCCTTTCTGCAAATGGCTTGCCTTTCAAGCGATGAAAAAAATATCGCACTTGAACGCTTGGCAAGCTTAATTGAGACACATCAAGCCACGCTTTTAGACGCCAATGCTCACGATCTTGCTGAAAATAAGGATGCGCTAGATAATGCCCTTTACCAGCGTCTCAAGCTTGATGCAGGTAAGCTCGCCCAAGTCGTGCAAGGCATTCGTCAGTTGGTGAAGCTTGATGATCCCGCAGGTAAAGTGCTGGCAACGACTGAATTAGATGACGGCTTAATTTTGACCAAACGTGCCGTGCCACTGGGATTGATCGGTATTATTTTTGAGAGCCGTCCTGATGTGATGCCTCAAATTCTGTCGTTGATTTTAAAAAGTGGCAATGCCGTGGTCTTTAAAGGCGGAAAAGAAGCCAAGCATTCCAACCAAGCCTTCATGGATGCCGTGATTCACCCCCTTACCGCCGAACTCGATTTTCTGCCCCAAGGCTGGGCAAGCTTGATGGAAAGCCGTGAAGATGTGCAAGCCATGCTGAACTACCCGCAATATGTGGATCTCGTCATCCCACGAGGCTCAAACCAGCTGGTACAAAGCATCATGCAAGCCACACGCATACCCGTTTTGGGGCATGCGGACGGCGTTTGTCATCAATATGTGCATGGTTCTGCGGATTTAGACAAGGCATTAGAGGTGGTGATTGATTCAAAAATCCAGTATCCATCCGCCTGTAACGCCCTAGAAACCTTGTTGGTGGATGAATCAATTGCAGATGCTTTTTTCCCACAATTCGCCCAGCAATGCGATACTGAAGGCATCACCCTTCATGCGTGTGAAGCGTCTATCGTCCATTTACCGCTGGCAAAAACAGCCACGCCAAGCGATTGGACGACTGAATACGGTAATCTGACGCTTGCGGTGAAGCTCGTTTCAGGCGTGGAAGCCGCAATTGCTCACATTAACCAGTATTCCAGCCACCACACGGATGGTATTTTGGCAGAAGAGTCCGCCGTGCAAGCCCGATTTTTAAAGGCGGTGGACAGTGCCAGTGTTTTTGTGAACGCATCGACTCGCTTTGCGGATGGCTTTCGCTACGGCTTTGGGGCGGAAATCGGCATTTCCACGGCTCGCACGCACGCACGAGGCCCTGTGGGCTTGGATGGTTTGGTGACCTATAAGTTTGAACTGGCGGGGCAACATCAGTTGGTGAAAGATTATGTGGGGGCATCGCCAGCGAAACAGTTTACGCATCGGGCGTTGTAATATTTTATTGTAGAACAATTTTTAAATACAGTTATAGTATTTGAATTATGTTTGATTTAAAATCCTCTTTTAAGAACAGTTTTTTGCGACTGCTTAAAAATAAGGTATCTTCGAATGAACGCTTCTTCGACAAATAATCATACGGCTTGGTTGGTACTCGAAAATGGGACTATTTATGAAGGGAACTCCATAGGCAAACGAGGCGAGACTTTTGGGGAACTCGTTTTTAACACCGCTTGCACAGGCTATCAAGAGATCTTGACCGATCCGAGCTATAAAGGGCAGGTCGTGATGATGACGTCGCCTGAAATTGGCAATACAGGCATCAACACTGAAGATATGGAGTCTACAGGCATGCACGCCAGTGGATTTGTGGTGCGTCGCTTGAGCAAGGTGACGTCTAACTGGCGAGCCGCAGGGTGCCTCGATACTGCCTTGAAATATGCGGGCATCGTGGGGATTGAAGGGGTGGACACGCGTGCCATTACCCGTGCTGTTCGTAGCGAAGGCGCCTTAAAATGTGGTATTACCACTCAAGCTCACCGTCTACAAGCGTTTTTGGAAGACGTCAAAGCCCAGCCGAGCTTAGATGATCAGGATCTCGTCTTTCAAGTCTGCACACCTAAGGCGTATACCTTAAAAGGTACACAGATTGAAGGGCATTTATATGCCTTAAACCGTTTGGTCGCCGTCGACTATGGCATTAAGCAAAACATCTTACGGCAGTTACAAAAATTGGTCGCTGAAATAATTGTGTTGCCTGCCACGGCAAGCTATGACGACATCTTGGCGTCTGCCCCTGACGCCGTCTTTTTGTCGAATGGGCCAGGGGATCCCCGTCGCTTAGGGGGAGCCGTCACACTCGCCAAGCGTTGTATCGACAACGGCGTGCCGATTTTTGGCATTTGTTTGGGGCATCAGATTTTGAGCTTGGCGTTGGGACTTTCGGCTGAAAAAATGCCATTTGGGCATCACGGCGGCAATCACCCTGTGAAAGACGTTGAATCGGGCGTCATTTACATCACGAGTCAAAATCATAGTTACGGCGTCTGCCCCCCCACCGATGCCCACTTGGCTCAAGACATTGTCATTACCCATGTGAATCTAAACGACGGCACGGTTGAAGGCATGCGACATGCACGTTTACCTGTTATGAGTGTACAGTTTCACCCTGAAGCGTCGCCTGGTCCTGAAGAAGCCAGCGTGATTTTTCATCAGTTCGTAGACGCCTGTGCGAAGGCTCAAAGCAAGACCGCTCCTGCTGAAATTGTGGTGTCTTAGCCAATGACGCAAATCGGTTATACGATTCTTGTGGTGGATTCGGTTCAAGAAAGCCTTGCTTTTTGGACAGAAGGACTGGGTTTTCGACTTGAAACGCTTAGTGCTGTGAAAGGTTATCAAACGCTACGTTCTTCAAGTGGTCAAACCTTTGCGTTGGTGGAAGCGTCTGTCTTAGAATCTTATCTTGATTTACCTATTTCGTTACCGCTTGTTGAGCAGGGCAAGTGGCAGAATCCACTGTTTTTGAGCCTAGAAGTCGACGATCTAAAAAGCACGTTAGATCAACTTAATCCGTTTCAAATCCAGTTACTCAAGGCGCCTAGCGTCATGCCGTGGGGGGCGACGGTTGCTTTTATACAAGAACTTCAAAGCGGATTGTGTTTTGAATTGATGAAAAAAACGCACAAATAAATCCCCTTTTTGTTTTGATGCTCTTGTCAGTATTTAGACTAGGTAATTTAATGGAGGATTTTTTATGAGTACTATTCCTACGTCGTCTTCGCTTTCAGGAGCCTTTCCAACACCGCCACAAAGACCGTCTCAAACGGTGCAATCTCCTTCTTCAAATGCGTCTTCAAGCAAACCGTTCAATGCGGAAGCCGTCAATAAGGAAATGGATCAAGTCGGTACAGGACTATGGAAGCCTATTTTAGGGATCGCTGTAGTGGCAGGTGCCATTGGAGCAGGGATTAAGCATTTCAATCCGAAAAAAGCGTTTACCGCTTTAGATCTTTTTTTAGATGAAAAAAACATTCCCCAATGGGGACAAACCGCCTTGGCTGGACTTGAAATTACCGCTTTAAGTTTAGGTTTAGGAGCCATGACTGACTGGGGGCTTCGTGACAGATTGAAGCATCGTAATAAACAAATCGAACAGTTACAAATAGGGAAAGATCCTGAAACAGGTTTCCTTGAAGAAAAGCCCAAATCCGTTGAAACGGTTATGGCACGTTCCAAGAAAAAAGATTTCGGGTTGAATCCTGTTGCAAATGGTATTTTACAAGCCTTGCCACAGGCATTATTCGACGCTGTGTTAATCGGAGGGGCGGTTATTCTTAATAAAGGAAATTGGAAAATAAATAGTTTACTGAATGGTGTGTTACCTACATTAGGAGCCGTTGGTATTTCAGCTTTGACTTTTAGTCAAGTTATGCCAAAACTTCAAGCCATTCAAGCCCATCGCATTCAAGAAAGCCAAGGGAATCAAGGCACTCAAGCCGTTTCTTCTAAATAAGACGTCTATTCTTGAGCCGAACTAGAGGGCGCTGTCGACAATTGAAGCAGTTCTTTGACCATGCGAAAATTGATGAGCTTGGCTTGAAAGAGACTCGCAACAGCTTGCACCTGTTCAGGATGCCCTTCACATTTGGCGGACAGACGGAAGAATTCATCCATACTATAATTGATGGCTTGGCTGGCAGCCACTTCAGGTGTTGAAGGCGTTGGAGCGTTCATGATAAGTGAAATCCTTCATCTCTTAAAAGGTGCGTATGCTTAGTATAACGCTTTTCAGAAAGACTTTGCACAAAAAAGCCCCTTCCTACACCCATTAAAGGACGCGTGTGCTGCTGTGTTTCCACCCTGACACGGTTCGCTTCATTGAATGTTGTAAGTTGGGGTATTCCTATTATAAGACGCCCATGGTTCATTTGCAAGCGACGCCTTCATGGGACGAACCCACGCCCTTATGGGAAGATGAAGACGCCGTTTCGCCTGTGCAAGCGAACTCTTTTCCTGTGACAGGGTCTGTGACGATTCAAGGGTCTGGCGATGATTTGGAAGAATCAAAATCGCAGGCCGTGACGTTGTTGAAGGCGACGGATATTGAAGTCACCACCGTCGACGATGAAGATGCTGGTGCTATTCAAGGCACACTTTTAGGCGTTGGGGATGGTATTGAGGACGACTAGCCTTTGTTTTGTAAGCCTTGAATATACGCTAAAAATGCTTCAATGCTTGGGATCTTGAAATAATAATTTAAGGCGGCATTCACTGAAGTAGGAAAGTCCTGCATTCCTTCTATTCCAGGATTTTCATGGTATAACACAGGCACGTAAGGATCATTTGGATGAAAAGAAATGACAGTAGATTTAGAAATGTCTTCTAGGTTTACGCCATCATGATTTTTATAGGGTGAGACTATCAACTTTGAAAATGGCGGATTTTCTGACGGAACAATTTTAGCAGATTTATTGAAGCCCCATTCTAATACTGAAGTAGGGGGCTTGCCTTCAAATGAACTGGAAGAATAGAAAAAATGGTCTTTTTTAGAAGAAGGCGGTTTTAAAGGATGTTCATTTAGAATCAATCGACTTTCATTAGGAGAGTTAGACAAGGTTAAGTAGGGTTCTGAAAAATAGTCACGACCGTCTAATTTCCCTTTTGAAACGGTTACTGTGTTTGGATGAAAGAAAATAGAGATCCATGATGGCATAACTTTAAATAAGTTTTCAGGTGTGATATTTTTTGGTGCTGGTATATGAAATAGATGTAACGCCCTTTTTGAAGGAACACCATCTTTAATAGGCACAAATGGATACAGATGCGTACCAAAAATACTCGACGTATTCGCCCCCACACGAGCCGTGCTGGCTGGACGAGTGTTGGGCGACGCAGGAGCAAACGCATTTAGTTTCATCATAAAAATAGACCTTATATTAAAAAGTGAGAGGAAAAATATCTACAATCATAAAAGCAGGGGAAAGAATTCTTGGAACCCTTGTTTACATTATTTCACAAACAAAATAATATCCTGATAGTAATCCGCTTCAATATCGATCCGCCATAAGGCATCGGCGTTTTCAGCCGTGCGGGTTTTGAGCGTGTCCAACAAGGCAAACTCATCGTCGACCGTTAAGCCGTTGTCTCCGTAAAGGCAGAGGTAAACCGCCATGCTGTCTAGGGCGGGCTTGTCGCCTTCCCACGGCGTGGCGTCTTCGGCAAGCGTGTTAAAGGCGGTTTCGTATTCGCTAAAGCGTTCGTGATTGACATCCATGAGGCATTCCTTTTTTCTGTTTAAACGTTGTGGAAAGGCTTTCCGTTCTGTCCCCCCTCCTAATTTTAGGAGGGCAAAAAACTTTCTCATTCACGAAGTGAATCTACTCCTTTAGGAAGGAGAGGCTGGGAGAGGAAACCAACGGTTTTCTTTCCCAAGAGAAAAAGTTTTAACTTTTTCGACAGGTTAGGGGGCGGTTAAACTCACCAAAGGAGCTAGGGTTTAACCTCACCCTCGAACGTCTTTCAGACGTTCTCTTCCCTCTCCTAAAATTAGGAGAGGGGACAGGAACAGGGCGTTCTCACTAAAAAGCACATTTAATGATTGATGCCACTTTATGTTAGTGATACCTTTACTATACATGAAACATAATCCTAACGAAATGAGACCCCCTACGAATGCCCACCGCCACGCCCGAAACCGTTAAGCCCCTCAACATTAGCTTCGTCCACCTCGGATGCCCCAAAAACCTCGTCGACACCGAAACCATGCTCGGTTCCTTAGAGCAAGACGGTCACACGATTGTCGCTGATGAAACCGATGCCGATATGGTGCTGGTAAATACCTGTGCCTTCATTGAAGAAGCCCAAAAAGAAAGCGTGCAAACGCTGGTACGACTGGCAGAAGGTGGTAAGCGTTTATTGATTTCAGGGTGCTTGGCTCAAAAATTTCAAGGCGAACTCCTCGATTTATTCCCCGAAGCCGATGCCGTGGTAGGCACGCATCAAGTCGCCGATGTGGCGAGCGTCGTCCGCAAAATCCAGCAGGGCGAGCGAGTCTTGGCGATTCAGCAGGATCCCACGTATTTGTTGCAAGACGACAGTCACCGCCGTCATGTGACGATGGGGGCTAGCGTCTATGTGAAGGTCTCGGAAGGCTGTGATTACCGATGCAAGTTTTGCATTATTCCGTCGATGCGTGGCAATTTAAGAAGTCGCACGGTCGCTAGTATTGAAGCCAGCGTCAAAGAATTGGTGAACAAAGGCGTGAGCGAAATTGTGCTGATCGGGCAGGACAACACCAGCTACGGCAGAGACATCGACACGGATTTGCCGACTTTATTGAAAACGCTGAATCAGATTGAAGGCATGAAATGGCTCCGCTTTTTGTATGCCTACCCCAATAATCGCTTGAATCAAGAGTTGTTGGACACCATTCGTGAATCCACGCACATCGTGAAATATTTGGATTGCCCCTTACAGCATACGCATCCTGATATGTTGAAACGCATGAGCCGTCCGATTATTGACACGGTGGAATGGGCGAAATGGGTGCGAGCCAGTATCCCTGGTGTCAAGCTTCGCACGACCTTTATTGTGGGTTTCCCTGGTGAAACGGAAGAAGAGTTTCAGCACTTGAAAGACACCGTCAGCCAAGTGGAATGGGATCGCTTGGGCGTCTTTGAATACAGCGATGTCGACACCGCAGCGAGTACCGATTTGCCCGACAAAGTCCCTGCGGATGTGAAAAAACGCCGTCGCCACGAGATTATGGAAATCCAGCAGAAAATCAGCTATCGTAAAAATCAAGCCATGTTAGGGCAGGTCATTCCTGTGGTGATTGATGAAATTCGAGCGTCAGGCTTGATTGTGGGGCGTAGCCAGTGGGATTCGCCTGAAATCGACAACCAAGTGCTGATTAAACAAAGTTCACAAAACATCATCCCTGGAGACCTCGTCGCCGTGAAGATCGCTCAAGTCACGCCGTATGATCTTAAAGGCGAGATTGTGTCCTTGTGGGATGATGCGATGAGTCCGACTTTGTTAAGTCTTTAGTGAGTTTTATACAAGTTGATGAAAGGAAAACGCGTTGAAGATGTTTAAACATGCCGTCGTTTTCCTCATGCTTTTACTCGGGTGCTTGAGCGTAAGTTCTTGTCAGTCTTCTGAAGAAAAGCCGCTCATCAAAGCAGGCACCATGCACGGTTTTGAAGCCTTGAATCCTGATGAAGACGCCTTGTTGCGGATTCGTATGGCGTTGATTTTAAAGCATATGCAAAGTTTAGACTACCCTTTTTTGTTAGATACGTGGCAGTTGCCTGAATTGGCGAAGAATCCCGTGTATCGCACGCAATTTTTGAATCTGATGTATTGTGCGGATCGTTTTTTGGGGCATCTGCAAAGCTATGAAGCGGATCGCATGGTGCTGTTGAAAGAAAAGGATACCAGCCCCTTAGGCGAAACCGCTTATGTGGTTCATGTCTTGACCACTCGAGAGCATGCCGTGCGTGTGGAAGAGCAGTTTCGTTTGGTGCAAGCAGGCTTGGATTATAAGTGGCTTGGCTATTATGTGAAAGTCCACAATAAGCCCGCTTTTTACAATTGTGCTAGTCGTATTCGTTAAAAAAAGAAGAAACCCCTGTTGTATCACAGAGGTTTCTTCTTTTAAAAGGCTAAAATCTAGTAACGGTAGTGAGCAAACGCTTTGTTGGCTTCAGCCATACGGTGCGTTTCATCACGCTTCTTCATGGTGGCTCCACCACCTGAAGAGATTTCCCACAGCTCAGCAGCCAAACGCTCACTCATGGAACGTCCACCACGCTTGCGAGAAAAGCCGATGATCCAGCGACTGGCAATGGCTTCACCCATGGCGTCATCCACTTCCATGGGGACTTGATAGGTTGAACCACCCACACGGCGAGACTTTACACGCACTAAGGGACGTGCTTTGTCTAAAGCGGTAAAGAATAACTCTACACCACTTTGCTCAGAATCTTTGGCTTCTAAAATGTCAATGGCATCGTAAAAAATACCTTCGGCGGTACTTTTTTTGCCTTTTTGCATCAAGCGGTTAATGAACTTAGCCACACGAACATTGTTATAAACGGAATCAGGTAAGGGTACCCGTTTTTCGGGGCGATAACGACGAGGCATGTTTTATAAAACTCCTAAAAATTAAGGGATTAAGTAGAAATGTATCGAAACGAATTAAAGAAGGCTCACGGCATGAACCTAAGCAACGAAGGCTTATTTTTTCTTTTTACCGACTTCTCCACTTTTCTTTACACCATACTTAGAACGAGATTGCTTACGGTTTTTAACGCCTTCGCAATCTAAGGTGCCACGAATAATGTGGTAACGTACACCGGGAAGATCTTTTACACGACCCCCACGAATCAAGACCACCGAGTGTTCTTGCAAGTTATGACCCACACCTGGAATGTAAGACGTGACTTCAAAGCCATTCGTCAAACGCACACGAGCCACCTTACGCAAGGCGGAGTTCGGTTTTTTAGGCGTTGTGGTATACACACGAGTACAAACCCCACGACGCTGTGGGCAAGCCACTAAAGCAGGGGATTTGGTCTTTTTAATAATGGATTTACGTTCGCTACGAACCAATTGTGCAATTGTAGGCACAGAGGAAACCTCCTCAAAATAATTTTAATTAGGGACAATACGTCAGCACTGCTAGGGTTTGGGGATATTGCTTTTGCAACTCGTTCCGTTTTTCAAGTTTCTGTGTAATGTTTCGTTTTGGATTTTTACACGGCAACCGCTTAAAAAAGGAAGGGGAACAATACACCGTTCACCATAAGCTACCTTAGCTTAAACAAAGCATGGTTGCTTGTCAATGCTTTTTCATGCCTTTTGTAACGTTGTGTTTTTAGCCCCCTATAGAAAGCTCTGCGAAGGGGGGTGATGACGATTACCACTTTGTTGTAGAATATGCTTAAGCTTTATGATTAGCATTAAATCATAAACAGGACTAGCACAAAACAAAAATCAGGGGCTTTTTTGCCGATATGACTCTGCTTTTGGGTTTAGTCAATTACTTAATTTTTAAACAATAAGGTTTATTTTATGCGTATTTCTCCTCTCTCGCCTCAAAACGCTTACGCTTCGGCGAAAGCTAGCACCACTCACTCACTCACTCACAGGCTAGAACTGGTCGTGTAAAATTAAACCCTCCGTTGCCTTATGCTGATTTTCTTAACCGCAAGACAATCGAAGCATTTATTGGTTTTTTGAATACTTCTGTTACTAAAACTGTTCAATCGGAATACGGAAAACCCACTCTTCAAATCATTGATCCAAACTTAACAAAATCGATACAAAAACTTGATCTAGGCAATGGGACGACTAGACTTTCGACTCAGAACAATAATCTTCTCGTTACACACGCTCATCATTTAACTATAGGCAGGACTAAAGATGATACTTACTTGAAGACTTATGATAACGAAACTTCAAGAATGACAGGTAACGGTTATAGAATAGAAGAAAAATCCCATATTTTAATTAACACGACGGGAAAAGTGTTTGCCGATGCTAATCAACCTTTTCACACAGCCTTAATAAATGGGGTAATTTGTCCTGAACAGGTTTCAACAAGAATAGCAAGGCAACATTTATTATATCGTTTCCTCTCTTACTTCTATGATACTTTAGCAAACCCCTCAAAGACTACTGTTAAGCTTGGAAACAGTGCTAAACCATTGAATTTACTTGAGAATCAAGATATTTTGCCTCAACAATTTATAGACGGATTGAATGGGGTTCACAAAGTACTTGCAAACTTTGATGTTAACAAGACTTATCTTTAGTCCTCTCATTTTAGCTAAGCTTGACGTATAATAAAAACATAATGCGAAAGAGAAAGAAGGTCGTTTATGTTTGATGAATCTGTGGCACGAGCCGTCTATTACGCGAGCTACGGCGTGGCGGTCTTGAACCTCTTGTGGCTCGGCTTCAACCAAAAAAGCTTGGCATCTAAAGCCTCCTTACAACGCAGTTTTGATGTGGCTCTATTGGTGGGACTGCTGACAATCTTCGTCTTGCGATCGATGCTCGCCGATTATTTCGCCCTCACGAATATGTTTGAATCCGTACTCGCCGTTAACTTGGGGATGCTACTCTGTCGCTTGGTGCTGGATGCTTACTTTAAAGTGCCGATTTTTCACTTGGGCGTGATGGCGTTTATTGTGGCAGGCTTTGTGTTTTCGGGCGTCTTACCGCAAGACATTGCCGCCCTTCCGCCTGCTTTAATGAGCTATTGGCGAGCCATTCATGTGCCTGTGATTTTGCTGTCTTATGCCCTGATGTTTTTTGCGTCTTTAGGCGGTGCCTTTTTATTGACTCTGAAAAATGAAGCCCTTAAAAAAGACGTCCTACATCTGACCGACAAAGCCGTAACGCTTGCTGTGCCTATGCTCGCCGTAGGCACAGCCCTTGGAGCCGTCTGGGCGAATGAAGCGTGGGGAACCTACTGGAATTGGGATCCCAAAGAAAATATGGCGGTCGCCAGTCTGTTTGTGTTTGGGGCATACCTTCACTTGCGTTTAAATACGCAGGTGAAACCTGAAAAGCTGGCGTGGCTTTTGATTGTGGGCTTTGCCGTCTTGATGTTGACGTATATTGGCATCAACATTTTGGGCGTGGGTCTCCACAGTTACGGCAACTTCATGATGAAATAAGCGTTTTGCGGAAAGGGTTGCGTCATGTTGAGTGTAACGAAACATCTCCTCCCCACTATCTTGGGAGATCCTTCACATACGTTCAGGATGACGGTTCCCCCTATTCAATACCCTCGAAACAAGGAAATCCCCATGTCAAAGAAAAAAAGCTTCCTCAACAAAACGATTTTCTTCACAATCAAGCAAGCCTTACGACTTTCTGCCCTGTTTTACGGCTTGCTCTATAGTGCTAAAGTACTCGCTGGGCTAAGCTTTGGCGATGAAGTCGCCTTGCTGGGCTTTTGCGTGCTGTTAAGCCTCGTCGATCTAGGCGTGCGTCCCGTGTTGAAAATCGTTTGCCTACCACTCGATATTCTAAGCTTTGGCACGGCTCGTAAGCTGTTGTATGCCTTACTATTTACGGCTCTTTTAGGTGCTGGATTCGTCTACCTACCCGAACTCAAGCTCAGCACCACGAGCCTCGCTCAAAACGTGCAACTTGCTTTAGCCGTGTGGATTTACACGCTTACGATTTTAACGGTGACTCGTTAAACGCTCTACAGTATTTTAAGCAAGCTCACATCATAGCCTCGTTGTGAGGTGTAAGAACCGTCCATGTTGCCATTTTCCTGATAATCTAAGCCTGTGTAATAGGCTTTTAACTTATCGCCCATGAATCGGTCACCCATTACGGATCCAGCGACTGCACCTGCACCAATCGCTAACAGTTGGCAAAAATTACCAAACTTACCCCAACCACCTCTAGCCCCTCTAAAAACTCTTCCAGCCGTACCCATCCATAAGGCACCTGCTGTGAACCCTCCTACTGCCCCTGAAGCCATGGACACTAGGGGTCTATTGCTTTCGGCAAAGTGTTCTTGGTAAATACGATCTCCTGAACTATTGGGAGCAACCCCATTTCCACTTAAGGGAGACGTAAAGCTTGTGGGTGCTATGGCACTTTGATAATTATAACCGGGTAAAGCACTGTTGGGGTTGTTGTTTTGATAGTCATAACTACCGTAGACGTTACCTGCAATAGGATTCGCCCCGAACATGCCACCCCCGTTCATACCGCCCATCATCGGGTTATACATATTTCCGCCATTGGTGGGGAATCCGTAGGGGTAAGGATTGGGAAATGGGTTGTACCACCCACCCGCTGACTGACTTTGTGTGGCAGTAAAAGAATTGGGTGTAAACGATGCGGCAGGCGTCGTTGGTTGAAATGGTGGTGTGGTACTCATGCGAGCCGTCCCCTTAAATCTCTTTTGTTTTTTTGTTGATTGTTCTATGATATTGCTTGAATAGCATTCATTAGCATAAACGCAAGATCCGTTATGTTTTGTGCTAGTTTTTTTACAGAATCTAAAGGGAGTTTTAAAATGAAGCCCAATGCTTGCCAGCTCAACGACTTGCAACACCACGTCACCCAATGCGGAGGCACCGAGCCTCCCTTTCAAAACACCTATTGGAATCACAAAGCAGTCGGGGTGTACAACTGTATTTGTTGCGAAAGCCCCTTGTTTAGTAGTGACGCCAAGTTTGACAGCGGGACTGGCTGGCCTAGCTTTACGACCCCTGTTGATGCTCACGCCGTCCACGAAAAGGTAGACACGTCTCACGGCATGCGACGAGTCGAATCGCTATGTGCGAACTGTGATGCTCATTTGGGTCATGTGTTTCCCGATGGCCCTGCTCCCACAGGCTTGCGGTATTGTATCAATTCGGCGTCACTTAACTTTATATAAAAACGCTAGGAAAGCCCTGTCCCCTCTCCTTGAGGAGAGGGGACAGGGCTTTTGCAGAGACTTCGTATAGCTGGATTCTAGGTGCCTAGGCTCGCAGATGGGTTAGGTATACAAAAGACGGTAAGGACGTCAAGAATCGTAGAGACAACGAAGACGCAGACCCTATTCGGTCGTTTAAATGGTATTAAGGGTTCTCGGAAATGCCAACCTTTGAAAATCTTGATAACCCACCAACTATTGTATTTAAAGTTCTTTCCATGTCTGGAAGGCGCCATGTCGCCTCATCCGTTTCAAAGAGAAAGCGTTCAAGAACTGTCCCTCTCGGATTTTGTACCTCTAACCAAGACCTGTGTTCGCATGATGGATCTTTAACATACTCGAGCTTATTAGTATCAGTATAAGCTCTTAGCTGCTTTAATATTTCCTGTAGATCCTTAATCCATTGCTCTCCCCTCTTGAGAAACCTAGAGCTAAGTTTTTGCTCGTATGCTAAATAAATTTGATTCTCAGAATATTCATAGATACGCATTCCTTGACGTTGCTGTTGAACAGCATTTGCTGGGTGGTTAATAACTTGAAGGTACAGAGAAAGTCGGTTGTTTTTGGTAAAATAAGAGCATAACATTGTTTTGAGGACGTTCTTATGCACTTCGCCGACTACCTGCTCCAAGATGCCTGCCCCCAACACCGATTCCTTGAAGAA
>CANGYO010000014.1 GCA_947458095.1 Vampirovibrionales bacterium
ATAGTATTTTAAATAATTTCCCCTACAGTGCCTATACTTTGTCGCTACAATTATTTTGTTCAGTCATGTAGGTCTATCTACACTTCTTCACAAAATAATCTAGGCTCCTCGTCTAGCCTACTGTACGGAAAAATCTTTAAAACACTATACCATTTAAACGAATGAAGAGCGACTAGGTGGATTCTAGGAGCCTAGACTCGCAGATGTGTGAGGTGTACACAAACGTATATAAGCACATCGAGAACCCGAGCAACAACGAAGACGCCAGACGCTATTTAATCGTTTAATTGGTATTAGTACATCGGTTGTCTGATATAGTCATCTTTTTAATTTCCTGACGTTTATAAATCGACGTTACGCATCAGATCCTTGAGGATGACCAGCGTTTGCTCCATACGCATCGGCTCCGTAATCCGCTGACGCAAAAACTTGTTGATGTCAGGCATCATCTGAATCGCCATATCAATTTTGGGACTCGATCCATGCTCGTATGCCCCAATATCAATGAGATCCTTGGCATCCTTGTAAATCGCCATTAACTCACGCATACGACCAGCGGTGAGCATATGCTCCTCATCACAAACCGCCGTAAAGACTCGGCTGACACTACCCAAGACATCAATCGCAGGGTAATGGTTCTGTGCCGCCACCTTACGAGACAAGAAAATGTGACCATCCACAATGCCTCGCACCGTGTCCACCACAGGATCGTTAATATCGTCGCCTTCCATTAGCGTGGTGTACAACGCCGTGATGCTCCCCTGCTTCGTCCGACCGGCTCGTTCCAAAACCACCTGCAACCACGAAAAAATCGACGGCGGATACCCCTTCATCGTGGGAGGCTCCCCAATCGACAAGCCCACTTCTCGCCCCGACATCGCACATCGGGTGACGGTGTCGGTCATCAAAAAGACTTTCTTGCCCTGCCCACGGAAGTATTCGGCAACGGCGGTGGCGGATTGCAAGGCTTTCATCCGCAACAAAGGCGGTTGATCGCCCGTCGCACAGACCAAAACGGAGCGTTTCATCCCCTTCTCGCCTAGGGATTCTTCCATGAACTCCTTGACTTCACGACCCCGCTCGCCGATGAGAGCCATCACGTTGACATCGGCTTCTGATTCCCGAGCGATCATGCCCAAGAGCGTTGATTTCCCGACGCCTGAACCTGCAAACAAGCCCATGCGTTGACCGTTACCCATGGTGAGCAAGCTGTCAATCGCACGCACGCCTGTTTCAAACTTTTGGTCGATAATGGGGCGATCCAGCGGATCAGGAGGGGGAGCTTGAATGTTGACAAAGCTAGCACCCTTGGTGTCCATGGGCATGCCATCCATCGGCTCACCCAATGGAGACACCAATCTGCCAAGCAAGAAATCGCCTACAGGGATTTGCGTGGTTTCGCCTGTTGAAAAGACCCACGAGCCTTGAAAGATGCCTTCCGCACTATAGAGCAAAATCAACTGAGCCTTGTCCCCACGAAAGGCGACGACTTCAGCGGCTTTCATCGTGCCATCCATGGTTTCGACAAAGCAAAGATCGCCGATTTTCACCTTGGGGAGCGACGCTTCCAGCATCATGCCCAAGAGCTTAGAGACTCGCCCCTTGTACTGATAGGTGTCGACGCCACCGAGCAGGCGAAAGAGCCGTTGTTGCTCGTGTTTCATCACGTCTTGCGGAATGCTAGGCACCCACAAACCCGATTCACGCACATGCCCTTGCCGAGCCAGTGCTTGCGGCGATTCAGGGGTGATGATGTTGTTTTGGGTGGGGTCGTCCCACACGGCGTGGTGAAGGTCTGTCATGGAGGGGTATCCTTATGGCTTTATTATAGGGAAAGTCTCCTAATTCGGCAAATCGCTCCCTTGTGTGGGGGACTTGAGGGGCTAGAATAGTGAAAGCACAAAAAAGGAGCCGTCGGTTTTTATGCTTAAAGGTATATGACACACGAAGGGATTGAAATGTCTAGCGATTCGCTCAATTTGGCTCAAAATCTGGCGTATACGGCGTTGCAGAAACCGCCTTCTGCTGTAACACCTAACGTTTCTCATCCTGCTACAGCATCACAAGCACCGCATTCGCCAACACAGCCCCAAAAGAAGCAAACGCCCTTTCCTATTTTACCTATTTTACCTATTTTAGCAGGAGCCATCATTGCGTTAGGCAGTGGTTTTTTATTGTGGCGAAGTCGTGGTAAAAATGTAACAAAAGATGTCCCAAAAAAGAGAGGGGATCTAAGTCAAGTCGCAGATCTTCCACAACACAACACAACACAACACAACACAACACAACCACAGCCACAACCAGCTCCAACTACACCACCACCAGCTCCACCAGCTCCAGCTACACCTTCAGTTGTTGGGGTAAACAAACCCCTTGATATTTGTACGGAACTACAAAATTTTGTAAAAAAATATCAGTTGCCTTTAACGTCTATAGAGCCAGAAAATACAAGTAGGTATCAAAATACTGAAGATAGTCTTTACGCAAGAGCTAGAAATCAATTGACACCATCATTACTTGGACAATATAAACCTTATTTATTAGGTTCTTACTTAGAAAATCGTCGCTATGATCCAAAAGTTTTGGAAGACTGTCGAATTTCATTTAGGACCTATGTCGATGGACAGGGCTATGTTGGGGAGTACACTGCATACCCAAAGAATTATGCGAAAAACTATGAATTCCCAAATGGAAACTATGTAAGCTATATAGGGCAAGTAGTCAAAATGAAATATAAACTGCCTGAACAAGATCCAATAAAAGTAATTATTCAAAATGGTAGATTCGTCTCTTATGATCAGCACTTATTAGACCATGGTACAGCTATACCTTTGTCCTTAAATATTCACTCACATAAAAATGAACTCTCTCTGTTACAAAAAAAGCTAGCGGTCATTGCTTGCTTAACCCCTCCAGATATGGTCGCTCTCAAAAATGGATTAGGACAAAATAAAATTACGGCACCATTCCACTTATTCTATGATTTAATAGGTGGCGAAGGCATTAGTGCTAAAATTGATACCAATGGTTTTCCCCATGCTGCGATTGAAGTCATTGAGCGTCTGTATGAAGTCTGTATTCAAAAAGAAAATGTGCAAATGCTACTTAAAAGAGCTGGGGATAATGACCCATTTGCCCAAGTGATTAAAAAGAATATTGCAGGGTTACTTCGTATGGACAAAGAGTATGGTCTTTTAGAGCCTCTAGATCCATTACCTTATACAACCTAACCCCCTGATGCCTTAGTCTTCGCCGACAGATACGTCAAATACGTCAACAAGGACTCGATTTGAGCATCGTCCAACGGGCCGCCTTTGGCTTTGGCATACGGCGGCATCGACGGGTTGAGCTTCGCTCCGTTGCGAATCACCTCTTCCACATAGGATCGAGTCATCGGGTTTTGCATATCCACGTTGTTCAAGCGAGGGGCAACACCGCCTTCCGCTTGCAACCCGTGGCACATCCCACAATCGGCAATAAATAACTCTTCGCCCATTTTTCCAATGCCCTTCTGCACATGGCAACTGGCACAATCACCCTTGAATAGAACCAGCGGATCCTTCACTTTCACCATGCCGTCATGCGTTTTGGCGTGCTTGGGGGCAATCGATTGAGCCTTCATCGTTAAGACTTGATGCGGAGCCTTGGGGTCATCGCTATAAATATCAACCGTTTTACTAATGTTGCCCAGCTTTAAGCTGGCATCTAAACCCACATGAAGATACGTCGTTTTACCAGGATGCAAGACCTTTTCTTGGGGAATCACGGCGGTGCATCCGCAAGACGGCACGACTGACTTAAGATGCAAGACGTTACCGCCCGTGTTTTGAATCGCAATGCGGTGATCGCTCACCGTGTCCATCACCACAATGCCCAAGTCCACGTCGCCTTTGGGAATGGACAGATGCGGCGGGCTATAGGCATCCACCAGTATGGGGCGATGTTCAGGGAAGGCAAAGACCACGCCAAGATAAAAAAGCGTTACAAACAATACGCCAATTGATATAAATAATGATTTTGCCGACAACATGGGAGCATCCTTTTATAAGATAGATGTATCCATTTTAGTACTTTAAGGTTAAAATAACAATAGAGCTTTGAAAATAAGGCATACTTGTTTGAGTTTGAGAAAGTTTTTTTATGCGATTCTTTGGTGTTATTTCTTTATTTAGCGTTTTAGGCTTGGCACTGTTCTGCCCTAGCCTGCCTGCTGTTGCCAACGGCGTGCTAGGCGTGAAATCGGCTCCTACGCTTGAACTCACCCCTACGATGACTCGCATTACGCTCCCATTAACGCCTGATTCCCCCTGCCGTCTGGTGAATGTACAAGAACGTCCCTTGGAGCGTCAAAGTATTTTGCAATTTACAGCACGCCCTTTTAGCTCGCAAGTGATTAAAAGCAGTGCCAGCCACCCCACACGCAACATGAATGCCTTTTATTTTGAGATGAATCCCAACGGACGCTTACAGCTATTCGTCAAGCACAAAGTGCCATCTACCGTTAATATGAAGTGTCGTGGGTCGGACATGGTAATTGAAGTTTTGGAACGCTATAAGGCGATCGAATATAGCGAAACCATCGCCAAAGGCTTGAAGTATGTGCGATATGCGGTTGCCCCTCACGCAGGTGCCTTGTTTCGCACGCATCATTTAGAGTGGGATCCCTCTAACTCCACAGCCAAACTCACGCCTCTGATGCCTGACCCCAATTCTTTAAGAGGACTCAAAAGTGCTAAATCGACCTTGGCTCAATACAACGGTTTAGCAGGGGTGAATGCGTCCTTTTTCAATGCCAATTTACGGATTCCGCTAGGCATTGTGCTAAAAGACGGTGAAGTTTTAAACGGGACGCTTTTTAATCGTGTCGCCTTGGGGCTGGATATACAAAACCGTGCCAGTATGGAACAAGTGGAACTCACGGGCTTGATTCGTGTGGGACGTTGGAGCCAAGCCATCGAAATTGTCAATATGCCCCGTGTGAGTGGGGAACAAGTGGCGTTGTATTCCCGTTTGTGGGGCAAGCAAAGCCCCCCCGCTGGCGGAGGCAACATAGCAGTGCGTTTGAGAAACGGTCGTTTTGATGCCATTACTCAAGTAGGGACGCTTGCCATTGAAGGGGCGAATGACTGGGTGATTTACGGTTCCGCATCTAAGCTCGACACGTTTTTAAGTGCCGATTTGGGAACATCGGTTGAAGTGTTGCTTTCCACCCTACCCGACTGGAGTGATAAAAGCATGGTTTTAGCAGGAGGCCCCACGCTTCTAAAAAAAGGGCAGATCTATATTGATTTAGATGCCCAGCGATTTGGGGCGTTGCCCCCGAATCAGCGACGTCCCCGAACGGCGATTGCCATTTTGCCCAATAACAAGGTGCATTTGGTCGTGGTAGATGCCACACCTCAAGGGGCGACTTTGCAGGACACCGCAGAGATTTTACAGGTCTTTGGAGCGGTTGATGCCATGAACTTAGACGGCGGAACATCCACGCAAATGGTGGTGCAGGGGCAAGTCAAATTTGCCACCGTACAAGGCGGAGCCGTCGTTTCCACGGTCTTAGGCTTTGTGCCAACGTTGCCTTGGCCAGCGATTTAGGGTAGTATTTAAAGAATCGTTGCACAAGCCGACGTCCAAGCACTAAATCCGAGCGGGTGAGCGTACTGCGAATCCCCGAATGCGGACGTCGTACAAGGTGAATGATGCGAAAAGGATGAAAAACAACCTTCTTATTCACGAAGTGAATCTTCACCTTTAGGATGGAGAGGTTGGGAGAGGAAACCAACGGTTTTCTTTCCCAAGAGAAAAAGTCACAGACTTTTTCGACCATGAAGGGGGTGGATTTTTAAGGAGGGGGAAGAGAAGGAGAGCCGCAACAATTTCCTTCTTTTCCCCCTCCTTAAACCGCCTTTAGAGGTGTTGGAGACCTTTGGCGGAGCAAAGGTCTCTGACGACGACCAGCTATAAACGGAGCAAACAATCCAGAAAAATAGAAATTCTTAAATGTCATTTTCTAAACATAAAACACTCTATTAATACGCCGAATGCGGATAGCCTTGTGGGAAAATACGCTTCAAACGATGCGGGTCAGGTTGCCCAATGTTTTCCAACAAAACAGGCACAACTTTATTCATTTGGCAGACAAAGGAATACTGCCCTTTGGGAATATCGCAATTGCCACAATCGGCAGCACACATATAGCATTTCATGGCTTGATCCGTCCATGTTTGGCTAATGGAAGAGGAGACCAACTCACGCTCTTCAGGGCTTAATTGCCATTCTTTTTCATAAGGGGCAAAGGTCAAGCCTGCATTTAGCAGATGAATGGGACGTAGGTACGGATCGCTGGAAGGAGGGGTTGCGACTTCAGAAAATGATGGATTCATGGTGTCCTGTAATGACACATCTTGAACAGGGATTTCTTCCACTAAAACGGCAATGCTTTCAATGGTTTCGCTTTGTATTTCAACGGCTTTTGGAGATTTTTCTACACGAGCTTGGTTTTTAAGCACTGTGTTTGAGGCCACCGATTTTTTTTCCACACTTTGAGGGGCTTTAGGTTGACTTACGCCAGATTTCGCTGGGTTTTGAGAGCGAGACCGCCTCCCTTTTGAGGGGGCTTCACTTGGTTCAAGTGCTGCATTGGGGGATTCTAAAACGGCGGATTCAGCAGGTAGACTCATCATAAGGTATGTTCCTTTGGGTATTCACTCATTATTTAAAAACAGTTTTGAAGGCTAAGAAAAGAGAAATTCATTTAAAGCAACGCAAGACTATCCCCTCAAGGTGAAGGGGTTCAATGCCAGTAAATAGGCACAACGTAAAACGTTCTGTTGATTTCTCAATTCGTGAACTTAGTGTATAACGCCTTAGTACTTCTGCAACCAACCAAATGAAGGAAATGTAAAGATTCATTCAAGAAATAGACTTATTCAACCGAAAGAAGAACAGTTAGTATCGTCGGATTTCCCCTAAATTCGCTATTATAAGGCAGGAGCTTTAAACACAATGACAAGTAAACTCTTCTTTTGGCTAAGCAATGAAGCTCCTTCATACGCAGGACAAATCCGTGCTTTTTTAGAAGAACAGGGCTGGAATTTTTCGCTAGAAACCAATCATGCCGAAAAATGGGTAAGTCAGTGGAAGTCTGAAGCACCGAAGTGGTTGGTGATTAGCCCTGAACAGCTCGAAGCCGTTGCTTCTGTGTTGGAAGAAGAGGAAGAGCTTGTTTCAACACCTCAAAAAGCGAGTAGTGAAGCTCATGCGGATGGGGTTCTCTTGACTCAGCTTAAGCCAAAAGCGAAAGCGGTTAATCTTGAACAGAGTTTGAAGACACTTAAAAATCAGCCTTGGGCAAAGGCCGTACAAGTCATTTTGTTGTTAGGTAGTCATCCGACAGACAAAGAGATGACGCAATGGTTGCGTTTAGGCATTAACGGTGTTCTTTATGAACAGGATGTCTTTTTGGCGGTACAGAACGATTTATTGCCTATTTTACATCACTATAGGCAACGTCAAGAATTACAATGGCATAACGATGAAATGTTTAATTTGTCCGAAGAACTGCGTAACCGTAGTTTGGATATGGAAAAAGAACTTGAAAAAACACGCATTTTGCAATTAAGCCTTTTGCCTGCTGAAGTGCATTCAGAAAGCACTAGTGATTATAATCCTTATTCTTATAGTAAATTACATTACACCAGTGAAACGTCACAGGTTCATGGCTTGTATTTGCCTTGTGAAGCGATTGGGGGCGACTTGTATGACATTATTACGTTTCAAGATGGTAGTCTCGGTATTTTAATGAATGATGTGTCAGGTCACGGGATTCCTGCTGCTTTTGTCACAGCGATGGTGAAATCGAGCTTTTATCGTATTACCCACCACCACCAGTCGCCTGATCAAGTCTTGTTTCACTTGAACAATCAATTGGCAGATGTCGTTAAAACAGGTGAGTATTCCACCGCGATTTACCTTCATTTAAATGAAGCGAGTCGCACCTTACAGTTTGCAGGAGCGGGGCATCCGTACCCGTACCACTATCATGCGAAGACAGGTGAAGTGAGTCGTTTAGAAGAAAATGGCACGCCGTTGGTTTGGGTACCGAATATGCCGTATGCCATGCAGGAATTGACGCTAGAAGCAGGCGACAAAGTCTTGCTGTTTACCGACGGCATTAGCGAACTTCAAAACACCGCAGATGAAATGTTTGGTGAAGATCGCTTGGATATTCTCTTTAAAGGTATCATCAATGAAGGCAATACAGGTGGAGACATCTTAGATTCTATGCTCGCTATTTTAAGCGACTTTACCGAAGGTCAGCCCCTTGGGGATGATATGACGATGCTTTTGCTTGAAATCAAGTAGGGTTCTTATTAAAATAGAAATCTAGCACAAAAGTAAAGCGGGTCTGTTTTTATATGTATAAGAGCAGGTAGATTTGACGATTTTTAGGGGAAGCGATGACGATCATTGGATTAGTAAAAACGGTTTGAAAATGTTTTTAATCATGCAACTGCAGGCGTAATACTCGCTCCACACAAACTTACTCAACAGGTAAAATACGCTATCTTTGATAATCGTCTAATATCAACAGCTTTACAAGGACTAAATAAAGCGATTTCCCCTGCTACTCACTATAATAGATACAATTTACAGGAAACCGTTCATGGTTATGTTGGTCAGCTTCCTGATGCAGTTCGTATACCTAGGCTAGCATATCAAGCAAATGAGTATTTGGCAAAACAAGTGACACCTGAAAATCAAGCCTTTGGTGCTGTAATTGATAATGCTGCTTATGCTGCATCTATTTACATAGGTCCTGTCGCACAATGGGCAGGACAAGCTTTCCAAACATTTTTATAGCCTTATTTAACAGCCGTCAAACTGCATGTTTTCCTTACGATACTTCAAGCGTTCTTCTAGCTCACCCTGCAAGTAATCCGATTGAAACCAAATGAAGCCGTCGCCGTTGCACGCAAAACTGGCTTGTAATTGCTTCAAGCTCGACAAGGTGGGACTTTTATAAAACGGAGCAAACAATCCGGGTACGACAGGAATGCTAGGGTTAATGTCATGCATCAACTTCAATGCCTTGCACACAGGGGCTTCGTTGGCACTCAAAATCATGGGAGCCATAAAGTCTAGGTAACTTTCACGCATCCACAAGGGCCAATCTTGATGCTTGATGCCATGCGAGCCTTTGGGATCAGGAAACACCGCCGCCGAAAGCTTCAGTTCGGGGAATTTCTTCGTCTCTCGAAGGCTATTCCATTTCAGCGTTTGATGCGTCCGAAGATCTCGTACCCATTGCGTGACTTGCGATGCCTTAAAGCGTTCCCATTCCTGCCACAACAGGGTATCCGCTGGAGTCAACGTCAACGGATCCACCTTGTACTTGGCTTTAAAAGTGGTTCGTGCAATAGGGGTGTATCCCCATGTGGATGCTAGAAAATTGGCATCGGCGTGTTCAAAACTCGCTGGGTAGCGAATATAGTCGATCTGAATGCCGTCGACAGGGTAAGTCGTCGCCAGTTCATCGACGACATCGGTGAGGAATTGACGCACTTGAGGATTCGCAGGATCCATAAACCAATGCCCTTGCTCAATCGGGCTAGGGTGAGGCGTGGGTTCATCCGCATATTGGCGTTGACGGTTTCGCCATTGGGGGAACTTGGCTAAAATCGGCGTCGGTAGGTTCAAATGGCTGTTACCCACATAAAAGACTTGTAACCACGCATGAACATTGATTCCTTCGGCGTGAGCCAACCGCAACCAGCGAGCCAACAAGGCTTCATTGCCCACAACGCCTAGCTTGGGGTAAGCATTGGGACTAATGCCGTATTTTTGATAGACTTTGCTGGGGTACATCGTAAAGCCATGCACAAAGGTTTCAAGAAACACCGTGTTGATGCCCATTTCCTTAAAACGCAGGAGCGTTTTTTTGATTTCAGCATCCGAAGACTGTTCAAGCGTTGGTCGATGCCACACGCCTTGAATCTGATTTTCATAAAAGGGGGCTGTGACTTGCCACAACGCTCTTTCTAAGCCTTGACTCGTAGAAGGAGGCTCACCATAAGTTAAAAAATCATGTGCCATTGCTTTAAAGTCGCCCCCTTGGGCTTTGGCGTATTGCATGAGGCTTTTTAGGGCAAGGGCATCCGCCTTGGGGTTTTCACAAAGGGTGACTTTTTTTTGTGTCGCATCCACTTGTACCAGCGTGCCTACTTTACCATGAGCCAGCAACCATCGGCTCGCCGTGCCGTGGGCGGAAATGACCGTTTCTCCTGCCTTGACTGGGGTGTTGGCTCCTGTAATTTTGACAATCTCACCTTGCTTGCTAAAGGGAGCTGTTCGTACAAGCACTTCCACACCATATTCATTCGTGCCTGTGTGTTTACGGGCATTTCTAGCATCGTAAATGACCAGTTGGTTGATGCCTCTAAACCCTGGAAACGCCGCCCCTGCTGGATTACTTGTTGTCGTTGGGTTGACGGCATCAATGGGGTAGCTGGCACATTCACTGGCGTGAAGCAACGTGGGGTTGAAAAGGGCAAGCATCCCAACCGTAACACTTACCATCACGCTTAGAAAAATTTGTTTTTTCATTAGGATGTCCCTCATTTAAGCTTTTTCTTGAGCATAACGAATAATATCGAGCCACTCCCGCACGGCGGCATCGCCCCCGTTACGACTCGTCACATAATCGCAGATGCCTAAGACTTCAAAGCTGGCATCTTTCGGACAAACCGCTAGCCCTACACGTTCTAGCACTTCTAAATCAGGGATGTCGTCTCCCATATAAGCCACTTCGTCTTCACGCACGTTGTAAATTTCGAGCAATTCATCCAAGACGCTACTTTTCTTCGGCACGGCTTGAAAAATCACGCTAAAATCGAGTTCATGCCCTCGTTTTTCGACGATCGCACTTTTTCGCCCTGTAATAATGGCGGTATGAAAGCCCAAGGCTTTCATTTTGCGTAATGCCCAGCCGTCTTTAACATTAAAGACCTTTTGTTCGATGCCTTTGGCGTCCCAAATAATGGAAGACGGCGTCAACACACCGTCGACATCCATGGCGAGGAGCTTAATTTTTCGAGCTTTTTCAACCACGTCCAGCGAAACATGGGCAAGTGCGGTGGGCAAGCCGTTTGGGGGCGGTGGGCAATTAGCAGGCATAGGCGTCTCTTTTTTTACGCAATTGTAACAATTTTACTCTATTTTATCACAAAAGCCCTTCACTTTGTTAAGATATGAAACAATCCCTATTTAGGTGAGCATCTTTTATGTTGAGCTGTTTTTAAGCTGGTAGTCCCCCTTATTTTTAATTTTAATGAGCGTTAATTCTTATGCAAGTCCGATTGAACTATAATCCCCCCCCCCCCCCGCTTTTTCAAAACCTTTGCAACGGACAGGAGCTTGGACGCTCTTAGATAAAGAGATAGCTAGTCAAATTTCTAAAAAAGTTGCCAAATTAAGTGACCCTCGTATAGACGGTCCTTTATGTATAAGTGATAAACGTATTTTGTATTCTGAATTGCGAGTTCATTTGGCTTGGCTAGATACTCGTATCGAACAGGCTTTAGAGTCACAAAGTCGAAACGTCCCTATTGCAGAACAGGATATGTCACATGAGGTTATTTTACAAGTTTTAGAAGCCTTAAAAGAAGGTGTTGAAGAAGTCCTTAAAGATGCCATAACACGAGTAAAAAAACCTTAATTCTCCAAAATGTTTATGAATACAAAGAGGCGAACTTTATCATTCTTTATCCCGCCTTCCTTATAATGACTTGCATCGCTATTATGCCTGTGTTAAGGTGTACCCATGATACCTAAACACGTTGGAAAGGGGGTGTTTTGAAATGATGATGATGGCTGAAATTGAAGTTCACCCTGGTGAATCGATTGAAGGTGCCTTGAAACGCTTTAAGAAAAAAATTCAAAAAGCAGGCATTCTTTCTGAAGTCAAGCGTCGTGAACGTTACGAACCTCCTTCGGTGAAGCGTAAGCGTAAGCAACAAGCCGCCCGTAAGCGTAAACGCTAGACTTAAATCTTGTTTTACTCAAGAAGCCTCCTAATGCTAGGAGGCTTCTTCTTTGTAATCTGCCAATTTTTGTTATATATGTTATATTATAACCGTAAACATACGTTGCGAGGGAAGAAACAGTTGAGCTTACAAAAAAGGGTTTTCTTAAGTTTATTGTTGTCCTTTGGGTTTGTGGCATCTGCCTGGGCATTGACGGCAAACGAACTCCTTGAAACAGGGGTCGATGCCCTACTCGATAAAAACCCCCAAGCCGCCATCCCTTATTTGAATCAAGCCCTTGTGAAAGATCCAAAGTTGACCCGAGCGTACCTCTGCCGAGCAGGGGCGTATGAAGCCTTAAACAATAATACGGCAGCGTTTCAAGATTATGACAAGGCCGTCAAAGTGGATCCCCATTATGCGAATAGCTATGAATTACGGGGCTATTTGCATTATCGTTTGGGTCATTTTAAGGAAGCGAAAGTGGACTTGAATCACGCCCAAAAATGGTTTAAAAAAGTCAAAGATAAAGACAGCCTGAAACGTGTCGCCTTTACGCAACGCTTGATCGAAAAACGGCTTGCTAAAGCCAAAATACAAGAACAGCTCCTACAAAAAAAGACGTCCACCTAAGGAAATGTAGCTGTTTTCAAGCATTGAAAGGATAACCAATCATGATGAAGCTCACCCAACACCTTTTCTTATGGACGTTGAGTATATCGCTTGTCGTGCCTCAACTGGTGTTTGCTCAATCTCAAGATCTTTACCTTCAAAAAGCCGACACTGCCTATAAAGCAGGGCATTACATTCAAGCCATTGAAGCGTATGACCAAGCCCTAAAACTCAAGCCCAATGACGCAGGTACCTATTTATTGCGAGCCACGACTCATTTTCAGTTGAGTCATTTTGCTCAAGCCTTGAATGACGCCAATCAAGCCCTTCAATTAGGCAATAAAGACCCCAATACGTACTTATTCATTGCTGAAATTAAAGCAGATGCGAAAGATTATCGAGGGGCGATTGAGGCGTTTAACATGGCTCAATCGCGAGGAGCAAATCCTCAAGAACTCCATGTGTTGAGGGCTTATGCGTATTCATCGGCAGGGCAACCTGCTTTGGCGTTGAAAGATTTCAATCAAGCGATTGCTTTAATTCCTGAAGATGCCAGTCTGTACTATGAACGTGCCAATGTGCAGGGCGTTTTAAATAATACGGAAGCGGCTTTGGCGGATTACGCCCGAGCCATTGCGTTGGATCCTGATTATTTGGAAGCCTATGACAGTCGTGGGTTGCTCTATTCTGATTTAGGCAGAAATGACGAAGCCTTGAATGATTTTGATGCCGCTTTGCTCATTGATGATCAATACGCTCGTGCGTATTATAACCGTGCCAACACCTATTATGACTTGGGTGAAGACGCCAAAGCGGTTCACGATTTTAACCGTGCTTTAAGCGTCGATGCTCAAAAAGCCCAATTTTCTGAAGACGACAAAGCCGATATTTATCAAAATCGGGGCTTGGCGTATTACAATTTAAAAGACTACGATGTGGCGATTGCTGATTTTAATCAATCGATTGAGCTAAACGACCATTTGGCAGATGCCTTTAGCAGTCGTGGTTTGGTGTATTACGCCAAAGGCGAGCATGACAAGGCGTTAGCAGACGCTCAAAAAGCCCTTGCATTAGACGCCCAATACGCCGAAGCCTATTATTTAAGAGCCTTAGTGAAATCCGCCAAGCAAGACAAGGTAAGTACCTTTGATGATTTAGCCAAAGCCAAAGCCTTGTACTTGTCTCAAAAAAACGAGAAGGGTCACGAAAAAGCAGGCAAGGCGGAAGCCGAAATCAAGGCTCGTTTTTCGGAAAAAGGTTTATAAAACTCGTACACGTGTCGAAAGGGCTTGATAAGTCTGTCTATCTTCAGGTGTGAGAGTCTTTAACCCACCTAATTGACCATCTACCAATTGATTAAGCTGATACCATAGCCCATTGATATGAGAAACATTTTTTTGCTTAGCTCTCAATGCTTCTTCTACTAATCTTGCCGCTATATTAAAAGCACTGTATTGAAAAGGTATATATGGTTTCCTGACGACACGAACACCTAAACGTTGATTACTGGGGGGGGGGGGGGCTAAAACAGGAAGTGGCATAGAAACGTTAAACATAGAAAAACCTCATCAATTTAAACAAGTTCATTTATTTTACCTGCTTTACAAGATTTTGAACATCTTTATGCTCAAACTGTTACAAATCGTTTCTGCTTTGAGTGATCTTCCCTACGTCACCTGTGACATGAATCCGCCCAGCAATAACAAGAACCAAGCGTGTTTCGATGTGTTAGAGAGGAGCAGGCGTCAAACGTGCTTGATAGTGAGCAATACCTGCTTGAATATCGCCTAAGTGATCCACACCAAACTTTTCGGTTAAGGCTTTCGCCAGTATAAGTGCCGTCATGGCTTCCACCACCACCGCACAGGCAGGTACGGCGGTCACATCACTGCGTTCAAAGTGAGCCACTTCCTCTTCTTGCGTGTCTAAGTTCACACTCATCAAGGGCTTAATCAAGGTGGCAATGGGCTTCATCCACGCTTTGACCAAAAGCGGTTGTCCGTTGGTGACACCGCCTTCCAAACCGCCTGAACGATTGGTGGGACGAATCACCTGCTTGTCGGCATTTAGACGAATCTCATCGTGAAAAACCGAACCGTCCACCAAAGAGCCTTGCTCGCCGTCGCCGACGGCAACCGCTTTGACGGCTTGAATGGACATCACCGCTTGAGCCAATTGCCCGTCCAACTTGCGATCCCACTGCACATAGCTGCCCAAGCCTGCTGGTACGCCTGTTGCCACGCAATGCACTTCTCCGCCTAGGGTGGAACCTGCTTTGCGAACTTCGTCAATGTATCGACGCACGGCGATTTGGGTGGCGTCATCACTGGCACAACGCAAGTCGTTGCCTTCCACATAGTCGATAAACGACGTGACATCTTGCGTATAGTCCAGCCCTTCGCCAATGGGCAAGGCTTTTCCGCCCAACACATGCACATAACTAAATACATCAATGCCGACGGCTTTTAACAAGGCTTTGGCAACCGCCCCTGCCGCCACACGAGCCGCCGTTTCTCGAGCCGACGCTCGTTCAAGGGCATCTCGCAGATCCGTCAAGCCATACTTATAAAAGCCTGCCAAATCGGCATGACCAGGGCGTGGACGAACGAAGGATTTTTCATCAGTAGGCTCACCTTCGGCATCCATGATGCCTGCCCAATTTTTGTGATCTTTATTTTCGATGAATAGCGCAATCGGCGCACCTGTGGTTTTGCCAAAACGCACGCCTGCTAAGAAACGTACGGTGTCTTTTTCGATGAGCATGCGTCCGCCACGTCCGTAACCGCCTTGGCGACGGCGTAAATCGTTGTTGATCGCTTCAGACGAAATTGGAATCCCAGCGGGGATGTTGTCTAGCAGAATCGTCAAGCCTGGCCCGTGAGATTCGCCTGCGGTAAGAAACTTCATGGTGTAAAACCCTTTTTGCTTAAGTGAATATCAAGGTCTAGTGTAATGCAAACCCCTCAAAAACACAAAGAAAAAAAGAAGGGCTTGTCGTGAAAATGCCCTTGTGATTAAATAAGGTATGATCAACTGTAAGGCTTCAAGGGAAGCCAAACTAAAACATAAGGAAATACCTGAAATGATGGGATTTGATGATGCTGAATTAAAAAAAGACTTACGTGAAGTCGCTGTGGTCGAAACCACGGATGAAGACGGTAACGTCCATTATTTTGAGCCTGTTGAAGAGTTTGAAATTGATGGCAGTTTGTATGCGTTACTCGTGTATCAAGGCGATTCACTCGATGCGCCTGATTCAGAAGAAGGCTATGAAGAAGAGTTTGTGGTGATGAAAGTGACCTTGGACGGTGAAGACCGTGTGTATGAGTCCATTGAAGATGAAGACGAGTTTAACAAAGTCATCGAACAGTTGGAAGGCATGGACTTTGAAGTCGACTTGCATGAGCATTTGGGCTTGTGTGACGACCACGTGCATGGCGACGATTGTACGCACGATCATAAGCATCACGACAATTAAGCGGAAATTCAACAATGGGTATTGAAAACGTCATTGACAAACGCATTGTGGTGGGGTGCGACCATGCAGGCTTTGCCTTAAAAGCCGTGTTGGCGGATTACTTGGCTCAACAAGGCTATGAGGTGCATGATGTGGGATGCTTTAGCGAAACCGACAAGGTGGACTATCCGTCGATTGCTGAAAAAGTGGCTCGCTTCATGCAAGAAGCGGACATTCCCAAAGGCATTATTACCTGTGGTTCTGGCGTGGGTGTGGCGATTGCCGCCAATCGCTTCCCTTGGGTGCGTGCCGTTCATGCCCACGATGCGTACTTGGCTCAGCTCAGCCGTGAACATAACGATTCTAACGTCTTATGCTTAGGCGGACGCTTTGTTTCAGGGGCGTATGGCACGGTGATTACCCAAGCGTGGTTGAATGCTCGCTTTGAAGGCGAGCGTCACGAGCGGCGTGTGGGGATGTTGAGTAGCTTAAACGCTTAATATAGTGTTTTATATTAAAGAAGTGCTATTTCAAGATTTTCTGTTTTTTTGGGGAGCGATCATGAGGGCTTCTTCGTGAGTGTAGCTCACATGACCCGCCCAAGATTGTGGAATGGGACGAACATACTTGCCTCGTGTATACAAAACAGGCACTTTGGCACTGTCTCGTGCTTCGGAATACCACGCCGCCAACGCCGTTGCCATAGCCAACGTCGGTAAAGGTAAGCTAGGGGCATCTGCCCACGGCGTGCCGTGAACCTTCACCACCACATGAGACCCCGACAAGCCTTCCGCCACATGCACCCACCAATCTTTCGGACGTAAATGCTTCTGAATCAGTTGCCCATTCGCCTTACTGCTTTTGCCCACCCAAATCAGCAAGTCATCAGGACTGGTAAGCTTCAAAACCCCCACCTCTTCAAGCGATGCTTTTTGAAGGGCTTTTTGAGACGCTTTTCCCTTGCTAGCCTTGACTTTCAATGCTTTGAGCAAGCCAGCGTCTCGCCAGTCGGCTTCTAAGGCATGAAGATCTTCCAAAGATTCGGCATTGTCCAATAAAACCGACAAAGACTTGTAATACGCAAGCTCGTTTTCCAAACGCAAGCGTTCTTCATGCGTGTAAGCATTGCGACCCTTGGCTTTCTGCACCAAACGATAGTAAACTTGAGCATTTTCCAGCCACGTTTTTTTGACATCCACATCAATGGCATTGCCTGCTTCGCCTGTTAAGGGGTTCAGCTCAGGCGTAAAGGTGTTTTCACAGGGTTTCGCCTGCGTGAAATGACGCATACTATACAGCGTCATCAAAATATCGCCCTTGACTTGCAAGTCGTCTAGGGTGCTGGGCGTGACCTGGCTGGTCTGCAACTGTTCTAAGCCTTTTTTGAGCAGGTTTAGTTTCTTGCGTAAGGGTTTACGCAAGGTTTGACGAGCCTCTTCCCATAACTGCCCTTGCTTCCACGATCCGTAATACACGCTCACCGCCACTAAAGTAGAGCCGACAAGCTCGCCTTGCCCTATGACGTCCACGCCATGAAAGCCCGTTAAGCTTCCGTGAGCCTCTCGAAACAGCACCCCCTGCGGATGAGTTTTCCATTGTTCCAAAGCGGTTTGAGCTTCTTCAAAAGACGTTGCTCTTTCAAGCAACGGCATCGCCAAACATTTGGCGATACCCCAGCCCACGGTTTTAATGGCGTCAAACGCCGTTTCCGCCGAATAGGGGGCATCGAGGTCTTGCCACAATTCCGCTAGATTGAGGGTCGTCCACGGGGTTTTACCTTGTGGACGAGGCGGTGGACTGTAGATGGCGCCTACATGAAGGGGGCGAAACTGGCTTTGCTCTTCACTCACCACATTCAGCAAGTTCAAGATTTTTTGCGACCCGTCTTCCACCAAAAGCAGATTGCTATATTTACCAATCATTTCCACCACGAGGGTGACAGAGGCTCTAAAACCCAGTTCCGTACTGTAATTAAAGCCCAGCGTGAAGGCAGGTTCACCTGCCACACTACGTGCTACATCCAAACGGCTGCCTTGCAAGTATTTTCGCAGGCTCATCAAGATCGGGCTTTGATGCGTGGCGGTGGGAAACATCGATTTCACTTCGTCGTGCGTGAGTAGGGCGAAAAAGGGGTTTTGCTTGTTGAGATGCACAAGCAAAAAGCATCGTTCCAGCTCAGGGAGCTTGTCAGGGTTGGGCTTCCACAGATGCAAAGAAAAATCGGTGGGGCTATATTGGTTGATTTTTTGAACTTTCGCCCCTTGAAAGAGTCGGTGCAGTTCGTGTATGGCGTGTTGCGTGCTAAGGGCATCGAGCCGTTGGGCGTTGGGGGAAGGAGGGTGTTGAGGGTTCATCATAGGGGTAGCATAGCAGAAAATGAGCTTTGATGAAAGCTTGCCTTATTCGATCGCTTCTTTTAAGATAAGCCTATGCTTCACTCGATGCCCCTCCCCCCCCAACGACGCTTAAGCAGTCGGCTTTACCTCACCATTCTAGGATGCGTCCCCTTTTCGTCGCTCCTCTTGAAGTGGTCTCGTAAGCTACGGCATCGTTTGTTTCCGTATAAAGAAGTGGTTGAAAAGGGCAAGTACACGGTGCGAACAGGCACGTGCAACCAATGCGGCGATTGTTGCAAGAATCTGTTTCTCACCTACGGCAAGCAGGTGATTCAGTCAGTCGAAGACTTCAACGCTTTGCAAGCCTTGCATCCCGACGAGTATCGCTTTTTTGAACCCCAATACGAAACCGAAACAGGGGTGGTGTTTAAATGCCATAATTTGGGGGAAGACAACTTGTGTATGGATTACGAGGCTCGCCCGATTTTTTGTCGAAGCTACCCCAACGAAGCTGGCATCCTTATGGGAGCCAAGTTGCCGAAGGATTGTAGCTTTACGTTTACACCGTTAGTACCCTTTGAAGCCGTGCTTGAAAAAGCTAATGCAACAAGGTAATGTCCTTACCATTTTCCACCACTAAAGCGTGCCAATCTCCTAAACGCAAGTCGAAAATATGCTCGTCATAACTCGACGCATTCCAAGTCAATTGCAGTGTACCCTCTTTTAGGCAGAAACCTTCAGGTGTTTGTAAGCGTTCTACCCCTTCAGGCAAGCTTGAAAATGACTGTAATAAGGTGTACTTATGATGCTTTAAAGCAATAACAGCATACAGGTCATTCACATGCACAAAATACAGAATACTTTCACCACAAGGGAACGTTTGCGTCAGAAGAACCTCTAAGTCTTCTAAAGCCAAGTTGGCATATTCCCCTAACGTGGCTTCGCTTGCGGTAGGTTCGGGAAAATAGGCGGCAAATTCATCGTCTGTTTCTTCTTCTACAGGATGCAATAAATGATGGGGCGGTTCTGTCTCAAGTTCTTCAGCCCCGCTTATAGCAGGTAAATCCGTGGCGAGAGGGGCTGGCAACGGAGCAAAGGTTTCAAAGTCTGACAAAGGCTCTAAATCAATAGAAATTTCTTCAGGAGCGGTACCGTCTTCCAAGGCATCTAAACTAAAAAATAAGCTGGCATCTAAAAGGGTATTGGGATCTTCAAGTTCCACATCACTTTCAATAGAAAAGTGGGACGGGGGTGATGCTTGGGTCGCTTCCAAATCAGGATCACCTTCTTCTAATTGACGAAACGTTTCAAAAGAAAGTACAGGTGAAGTCTCTTCTGACGCATGAAGTTCTGGCGGCAAGGTTTCAAAGGGATCCTCTTCCACTTGAGAAAAAGAGTCTAAAGGCAATGCGTCTTGAAGGAATACGTCCTGTAAAGGGAGTTCTACACCTGATGTCGCCAATTCAAGATTGGCTTCGCTCAACGTTTCTAGACTTTCTTCTAAAGCCAAAAAATTTGATTCCAAAGCAGGCGTGTCTAACGTTTCCGTGAAAAGATTCAGATCTTCCTGAATAACATTAAACGCCAAGACGTCATCGTCGTCAGTCGTTAGGTCCTCTTCCACAGGAAAGACTGTAAACGCTAAAGGGGTGGAAGCCTCATCGGCTTCAAGCACCGATTCCATTGCTTTCACAGGATGCACTTCAGGGTTTGCATCCAAAAAAAGTGAAAAATCAAAGGTGTTTTCATCTATGGGTTCAAAGCTTGTTTCCGAAACAGACTCTTCCAAAGGTGGTAAATCTGTTTGGATACTGAATGCCTCGTCCAAAGATGTGGGAAAGCATTCTTCAACAGGCGAATGAAGCGAAGCTTCGAAAGAACTGTCAAGATCATACACATCTAACGATATTAAGGTTTCTGGCTCACTTAAAGAAGGGGACGCTTCAATCGGCAAAAATGAAAAAGGTGGTGCCTCTTCAGAGGTATTCAAAACAAAGTCTCCGTAAGAAGCCTCCTTTTCAATAGGAACCGCCACGTCTTCTTTATTATCCATCACCGCGTCTTCATCACTGGTACGAAAGGCATCCGTACCAAAGACGACTTCTAAAGCGTCACTACTTTTTTGAGCCATCGCAAAGCTTTCTTGCAAGTCTAAATCAGGGTCTTCCAAATCTTCAAAAACATTTAAAACACTTGTGTCTAGGGGACTTTGGGGTTGCGTTTCTGTTTCAGACAAGGCGTAGCTCGGTAATACTTCACCAATGGCTAAAGGATTATAGTAGTGGTCTTCATCTTCATACGCCAAGGTACGGGCTTGAAGGCTAGGCTCTTCAGCAGGCGTCAATTTTTCAGGGGCAGGTTTTGCCACATGAGGACTCGGTAATGGGTCGTCTTCTAAAAAAGAGTGTAAGGATGTTTCTTCGACGTCTTGAATCAAGACGGTTTCGTAAACGGCTTGAGCTTTTAAGTCCTGTTCTAAATTATTTTCTAAGTCTAGGCTTGAGAGAACGGGTGGCGTAGTACGTCCAAAAGAAGGCGAGTCGTCAAGGAGCAATGAAATAGGGAGATCTTCCTCTATTACGATATGTGTTTGAGGGTGTATGTGAGCAAGTTCTTGATCCAACACGTCTAGGGATGCTTCACCCAACGTATTTTCTTCTAAAAAAATGTTATGGATGTCGGCAGGGTCTGTGCGAAGCTCTTCTTCCAAGGTAAACACATTTGATTTCTGTAAAAGCGGTTCGACTTTAAGGTGATCGGTTGGGTTATATGCAGGCAGGTAATTGTCAATATCGTCGTCAAAAACAGGGGAGTCTTGCGTAAAAATGTTTTTTTCTCGATGGTTCATCTTGGGGTAGCGAAAGGCAGGAGCCAAGGTATTAACCTTTTTTGAGGATGAGGTGGCGTTTTCTTTTTTATTGAAAAACATGAGTGAGTGGCTCCAATTCAGGGGAAGCGAATGGGATATAGTGTTTTAAAAGAATTAAGCAGACGTTAGGCTATTCTAGGAGCCTAGATTTTTTGTGCGGGCGTGTAGAGCGACCTACATAACCAAACAAAAAATCTGTACTACAACGAAGCGACAACGTATGGTTATTGACTTAAAATACGATAGTTGTTTTTATTATAAGAGATTATGATAGGACTTGTCCATTTTTTGGAGAGAATCCACCAAGCATGGGACGCTTATGTCGTGTCGTTTTTTTATGATGCCTCCTCTTAAACAGAAGAGCTATACATCGCTTCAAGAGCAAACCACTGATTCATTTGATGCCGTTTGAACGCCGTAAAGCCATACGATTCTAACGCTTTTTGAAGATCGTCGCAACTTTTTTCAATCAAGCCTGAACACAACAAGGTCGCCTGCGGAGCCAAATGTTGGATAATACTTGGCAATAACTCAATAATCACAGGACCTAGAATGTTCACCAGCATCACGGGGTAGCGGTCGGCGATTGATTCAGTGACAGGAAGGTTTTGAATCGGGGTCGTCTCAAAATGCGTCACGCCTTCAACCGCATTTAAGCGAGCATTTTCTTCAGAAACGACGATGGCTTGAGCGTCAATATCCAAGCCCAACACATCAACCGCCCCTAGTTTGGCGGCGTAAATGGCTAAAATGCCCGACCCACACCCTAAATCCATGAGTCGCTTGCCTACTAAAGACTGGCGTTCATGCAAGGCATGCACCTGTTGAAGCATCAAGCGTGTGCTTTCATGCGCACCTGTGCCGAAGGCAGATCCAGGGTCTAAATCCAGCACGACTTCCCCTGCTTGGGGCGTATGCGTCTTCCAACTCGGGCAAATCGTCAAGACGCCTTCAATCACAGGATCCACATCCCAAAAGGCTTTCCATGCTTCCGCCCAATCGGCTTCTTCAATGAGGTTCACACTTATTTCTGGCGTAAAATTAAGAACATCATCCGCATTAAGGATCTGCGTCAAAGCCTCTTTGACCCACGCTTGACGACTAAAAACAGCGACGGCATAAGGTTGTTCGACGAAATTGGCGTCGTCTTTATAACGCAACATCACCGAATCGACATCGGGGATGCCTAAGCACAGATCGCTCGCATAATGGCACAGCTCTTGCGAGCAGTCGAAATTAAACTCATAGGTGATGTTAGGCGTGGTCGTAGACATAGGGATTTCCTTAAAATTGAAGAATTTATACAAAAGGAGGCTTTTTAAAAAAGAAGCCTCCTTTCAATAAAATAAACTAAAAGAATTAAGCAGGCGTTAGACTATTCTAGGCAACGCATGGTTATTGCTTTAGCCTGCGACCGCTTTGGCTTCCGCAGCAATCAACGCAGCATCAATCTTCAAGCTAGGGCCTTGTGTGGACGTTAAGTACACGGACTTAATGTAGGTGCCTTTCGCTGCAGCTGGCTTGGCACGAACAATCGTGTCGTACAAGGTCAACATGTTGTTGACGAGTTGAGCCTGCGTGAAATCACGCTTGCCCACACCCACGTGAACCACACCTTGTTTGTCAGGGCGAATTTCAACACGTCCTGATTTAACGGCGAGTACCGCATCTTTGATGTTAGCGGTAACGGTTCCACTTTTAGGGTTAGGCATTAAGCCTTTAGGCCCTAACACACGACCGATACGACCCACTTGAGCCATCATATCTGGGGTAGCGATCAACACATCAAAGTCAAAAAAGTTTTCTTTTTGAATGCGTTCCAACAATTCTTCAGAACCGTAAAAGTCTGCACCCGCTTCTTTGGCTTCGCTGACTTTTTCGCCTTTGGCAATAACCGCCACACGCACAACTTTACCTGTTCCTTCAGGTAAAACAACGGTGGTACGGACTTGTTGATCCGCATGTTTCATGTTAATGCCTAAGCGAACGTGGAGTTCGACAGATTCATTGTACTTGCTGACTTCCTTCAGTACAGACTGAAGTGTTGCCACTCCCTCATTAAGCGAGGTAGGTTGCTGAACGCCTGAAAGGATTTCATCCATTTTCGCTTGGCGTTTGGTTTTTTTTGTAGCCATGGCGTGCTACTCCTTTACTTGTTTTGTAATATCATTTGAAGGCTATACAATACTTAGGGTATTGCTTAAGCGTTCAATTATTCAACAACGGTAATGCCCATTGAACGAGCGGATCCACGCACTTGCATGGTGGCTGCTTCAAGGTCATTGGCGTTTAAATCACCCATTTTCGTGGCGGCAATTTCTTTGGCTTGTGCCAACGTAATGCTTCCAACAGGTTGAAGTGGGTTAGATGATGCTTTGGCGACGCCTGCGGCTTTTTTAATCAAAAAGCTCGTAGGGGGCGTTTTGAGTTCAAACTCAAAAGAGCGATCTTCATAAACCGTGATCTCCACAGGGATAATATCTCCCACACGATCCGCCGTTCTGGCGTTATATTCTTTACAAAAACCCATGATGTTCACACCATGTTGACCTAGAGCAGGACCAACAGGAGGTGAAGGGTTCGCTTTACCAGCAGGAAGCTGGAGTTTGATTTTACCCGTGACTTTTTTTGCCATGGTAGGGGAATCCTCCGAATCGTAAAAGGTGGTGCGCCAATTACTTGAAACACCGTGAATAAAAAGTGTGTGAAGCGTTTTTTCCAAAAGAAGAAAATCGACACAGTACTTAGTCCATTAGTCTATGATAAACATAATGTGATGCCAAGTAAAATCTCATCGTATCGTTACAAGTGGGGTTTTTTACTCCTCCTAATACTGTAAGCTCTTAAAAAAGCTGGCTCTAAATTCGGACTATAGGCTATAATAAGCACATAAGCATCGCTTTCTTTCTTAATCTTTAGTATATGTAGAAGATTGTCCCTTTAAAAACTGGAGTGCCTTATAATGAACCTTACTTTTTTACGCTTGATTTCAGCGTTACGTCCGAATCCTCGTTTTTGGTTGTTGCAAGGGATTATCGTGCCGTTGGTGGCTCTTTTGGGTGGATTATACATCGCTACAGAAGCCCATGCAGGTGAATTTGATCAAGTCTACAGCGATTATGTCGTTCAGTCGGATGCGTCTAAAGCCTTCCCTCAAGCCCCCTCTTTTCAAAACCCGATTGCCATGCCTGCCTTAGAAATGCCTGCCTATAAGGTGCATTTTTCAAACTATGAATACCCCACACAATTTTTTGGCGGAAGCCCTAGCGATCCTGTTAAGCTCACCGCTTTTCAGAAGTATCTTTCGACTGCTGTTAATAGCTACGACACCATGGCGTATACCAATCATTTAGAAGAAGCCGATTATCGTGTTGAAATTGAATGTGCGGGTCTATTGCTTTGCTCTCGCCTTCAGTTGAATGTGTATGATGTGCATCGTAACTTTTTGGCGTCGTTACAATTGCCTCGTAAGCGTTTGATCAATTCGGATGCCAATCTTCACGCCGAAGCCCAGTATATTGCGGAATCCGTAAACAAGCGTTTACAAGCCTTTCCTCAAGGCGGTTATGGTAGCTATCGTGAAGAAGCCACGGGTTGCCCTGCGGATCGTCTGATCAAAAAAACGCCTTAGCTCTGCGAACCCATCCAAAAAGATAAGGCGTCATGTTGACCCTGAGGCTTCCGAAGGGGAAACATCTCCCAAAATGAAAACAGCAAGGGCTAGGGAGATCCTTCGCTTCGCTCAGGATGACGACTCCGCTTTACTCTGAAGCTCTAAAACAAGAAGCGACGCTCGACGGCTCGTAAGGTCTCATAATCAAGACCAGCCTCTAAAAGCTCTTCCGCTTCTAAATTAAACAGCGTAATCCACTGCGTTACACGACGTTGCATGGCTGGACTAGCCGTCACAAAGTTTTTGAGACAACGGCAGACTTCTTCAACCGCCTGATGACGGCTTAGTGGCTCCAGCCACGCATGACCGTCTACGAAAGCCGTATGGCTCCACTGATGATGTTTGCGTCCCATGGCGTCGCCCTTTCACAATTCAATCACAGCTAAAGAAGGCATGCTTCTTTAGCATATTCAATTCACTCGTTTATTTTGTCTGATGCAATTCACGTTTTGATTTAACGTGTTATTATAATACTCGTGATGTTTCAAAAAACCAAGTCACATTTTGTAACGCTTTAAAGGATTCTTTCTTGACCTTTTTATATTATTGCTTTGCGGTTCTCGCCCTTGCCTTTTCACTAAGCCCCCTGCCTTCAGTTCAAGCCGTTCACGTGACAGAGGTAGAAAAATCGGTGCCTTTTTCTAACGAAAAAGCCCCTTTGAGCCTACCTGCTGGGTATGCCTTTAAAGCAAAATTGAAGCATCCCTTGAGTTCTCGGCTCAATCGTGTGGGGGATCCTGTGTGGGCAAGCTTGCTGGATACCTTTAAAATTGATAATACCGTCATCGCCCCAGCAGGATCCACGATCATCGGCGTGGTTGATGCGGTGCATCCGCCAACGTGGCGACCACGAGTGCATGGTTATGTGCAAGTCCGTTTTGAAATACTTGAGCCGAAAAACGCCCCCTTTCGCTACCCGATCAATGCTGTTATCAACAGTGTGGACAACACGCAGGGGCGTGTGTTTGGCAACACCACCGCAACAACGCTTCAACACGCCAAGGACGGCAATCATTGTGAACTCCCCACAGGCACGGTATTGCCTTTGCTTTTAGAAAAGCCCTTCACCAGAGGAGGGGGCTTTGTTCCCCCTCGATATAGTATTTTAAATAAATAACCATACGTTGTCTCTTCGTTGTCGCTACGATTTTTTTGTTTGGTTATGTAGGTCTGACTACACGCCCGCACAAAAAATATAGGCTCCTAGAATAGCCTAACGTCTGCTTAATTCTTTAAAACACTATACAAAACACCTTAAAAAAGCATAAAAAAAAAGCCCTCTTCGTAAAGAGAGCTTAGAACCAACCAATCAATGTAAATGTTCGGCTTTTCTTGGGAGAAAATCTGTTTTTAGCGTTTTGTAGGCTGGGCGTTTGCCGTTCCCCTACAAGAACTAATGTATCAACAACGAAAATAAGACGCAAGCACTTTGTGACATTTTGGTGAAGTTGTTACATTTTGTTACAATTAACGGCTTTTGTTTTGTAGCAAATTGTCGTGTGGTGAAGGTATAGTATTTTAAATAATTTCCCCTACAGTGTCTATACTTTGTCGCTACGATTATTTTGTTCAGTCATGTAGGTCTATCTACACTTCTTCACAAAATAATCTAGGCTCCTCGTCTAGTCTACTGTACGGAAAACTCTTTAAAACACTAT
>CANGYO010000015.1 GCA_947458095.1 Vampirovibrionales bacterium
AATTACTTTGCTCGGGTCAATTCCGCAGGACTCGTCACCGCCGTAGGGGCCGCCTTCTTCAGTGCGTGGTTGAGTGGCGCACCGATTCAGCGTGCTAATGATATGGTGTTTCGCCCTTGGTACTTGGAGCGACTTAAACGTAAAAAACAGGAAGCGGAAATGAAAGGCAAAGCGTTTGATGCCAACGTGCATCGACGTCAAAGCTTGTCTCGTGGTGGAGACAATGAAGTGAAAGACGTTAAAGACGCAGAACCGCTCAACACGATTAAACCGTTTAGCTCGCGTCCCTTAACTAAAACCCCAGCAATCCCACAAATGCCTCAACGGGTGGCGTTGTGGTCTGGAAAGGGGGTTTAAGTGATGAGTCCTTTTCAGACAAATGATATTTTTACAGGGCAATTCACCTCGCCTCTGGATGAAAAAAAATGGTTAGAAGCATCCCTTGAACGTAAAGGTATGCCCAAGCTAATAAAGTCTAAGCCTGCCTTTGGTAAAGGCTTGAGTGAGTTTCCACAAAAAGTAGTCACAGGAACAGGCGATACCTTTAAAGCCGTCGCCAATTTGGGCAAGATTTCGGAATCACCCGAATTACGTAAGGCTTTAGGGGATATCACTCATAATATCGGCGTCACCCTTACCCAAGACACCGGTTCGCTCAAGAAAAATGCGGCACTTATTGCGACTTTAATTCACGTCGTCATGCGTGTGAAAGAAGCGTATGACAGTTCTAATGCCGACACCAAAGACCCCAAAGAAAAGCAGTACAACCAAGAACAGTCCGCCATGACTTACTTTAGGGAAATTATTGGCGTAACGACGGGTTTTGTTTTGCTGAAACGCTTGCAAGCTATTTTGGAAAAGCAAATCACGAAGCATCATCAATATCAGGAACAAAAGTTTGGCGGAGCAGGTATCTCTCAAAATATTAAGGATGCCGTGGGCTTGCTGAACGGAAAAGTTAAGCCTGCTGAGATTCAACGCATCCCCAATGCGTTGGTGAGCGAAACGGCCTTGCATCGTATGCACAAGAACCCCATCAACTTAGGCTTGGCTCAAATCGGGCATGCCTTGAATGACCCCAAACTTGAAACGGATTCAGTGATTTCACCCAAGTTTTGGAAGCGTGCGTGGAATATGAAGTTTGGCAAGGAAGCTGAAACGCTGGTGCGTGAAGCCGTTGGGAAGAAGATGAGTTCACAAGAGATGGCTGAATTGACGCAACGCCTATTGAAGTATGAAAAAGACGGGCTGAAACTGGTGCAGAAGCAAGTGCCTGTGTATATAGGACTGATTCCGAGCATCTTGATTAGTGGCTTTGGTATTGAGTATGCCTCTTTACACTATGGACCTTTGGTGAAAAAGAACATGCTTGGCTTGATGCGATTCTTGCATGTGATCCCTCAAGAAGATCCAGCCGATAAGCCGACCGACAAATCTTCGACTAAGACTGGTAAATAAGGTTTGGTAATTGGGCATCAGGACGCTGATAAATCGCCGCATTGTTACGACTTTCATAGACCCTCACCGCCACCAAGTCAACCCCTGAAGGCAAAATGGCATCCAGCGTTTGAAAAAAAACAAAGGCGATATTTTCCGCCGTCGTAATGATGCCCTTAAATAAGATCGTGTCCTTGTCTAAAAAAACGTGATCCACCTTATCTAAAAGATGCGTTTCTACCAGCTTGTCGAGTTCGACCAAATCCATGAGCATCTGTGTTTGGGGGTTTATGTCGCCTTCTAAATAGAGTTCAAACTCATAATTATGCCCATGTCCATTGGCATTATTGCATTGCAAAAAAACCGCTTTATTCTCAGCGTCACTCAAGTGTGGCGAATGCAAGCGATGAGCCGCCGCAAAGTGGTAACGTCGCTTAAACAGTAACATGACGAGGCGTTCCTGTCACGTCGTGAGCATAGCTCGCTTCATCGTCCACAGAATCCCAAAAGACCTTCGCTTCGTGGATGCCACCTACAGGTGAACCGTCACAAAGCACCGCCAGTTCACGGCTTTCACGAATTTCGATCCAAGCGAGTTGTAAACCCGTTTCTGCTAAAGCACGTTGCAAGCGTCGGTAAATATAGACGCTTAAGGCTTCAAGGGTGGGTTGATTGTCTTGAAAAAAGGGGACTTGGCGGTTTAGGCATCTAAAATCAAGGGGGGCAATCACGGTGCTTTCCAGAAGGCGTTTCACGTCTTTGAGGTTCATCACCATGCCTGTTTGAGGATCGACTTCGCCTGAAATAGAAACGATGAGTTCATAATTATGCCCATGCCCAAAGCGATTCGCCGTCACCCCAAAGGCTCGGACGTTTTCGTCATAGCTCCATTCGTTCACCCAAAAATAGTGAGACGACGAAAAATCGGCACGGCGTTGAATGGTAATGGTGGCAGGCGTTGGCATAATCTATCCCTTTGCAAGCTTGGACGCTTTAGATTTAGAGGCTAGGCTTCTGTGGCATATTCTCAGAATGCGACGCCCACGCATTATGAGCGTGAATGGATTCTAAAGCCGTGACTCTGACGCTAAAGCCTTTGCATCCTGCTTGTTGACGCAAGGCAAGCGTCAAATCACGAGCCACATCTTCCACAAATTTCGCATTGGTGTACTGGCGTTCCGTCACCCATTTTTCATCGGCACGCTTGAGCAAGGGGTACACCGCACAAGACGCACTGTCTTCGGCGTGTTGAATAAGGTCTTCTAGGCTCAAGGCATCCAGTTGGCCGTCGTCTAGGGCGACATCTAGCGTGGCGATGGCTCGCTGGTTGTGGGCGCCAAAATCGCTAATCGCTTTGGAACAAGGGCATAAGGTGGCAATCGGCACATCGACTTTGGCGAATAAGGCTATTTTCCCTTGATTGTTGACACCGCTTAAGGTGCAATCATAGCCCATGGGAGCCGAGTTTTCAGTGACAGGCGCTTTTTTGTCTAAAAAGAGTTTAAATTGGATTTCAGCCGTGGCGGATTCCGCTTTCAAACGTTCACGCAATTCCGCCAAAAACGGACGTAAATCGATCGTAATGGGTTGAGCCGTCTTGCTCCAATCGGCGACTTGTTCGATGAATCGAGACATATGCGTCCCTTTCTCTTCAGGCAAAAGGCTTACGCTCATAGATACTTGGGCCGCAATGGCTTGTAAGCGTCCTGATTGTAAAAGAAATTGCAGGGGCATTTCAACGTGGCTAACGCCAGCGGCTTCTAGGGCGATATTGCGTTGGTCGTTGCGACCTTGTACGTCTTCTAAGACGTCGGGGGAATTGAGAGGATCAAGCACAGTGGCATGAATCATAGGATACTCCTTCAATGGGATGTTTAGGAATCAGAGGGATATTATGTTATGTTTATCATATCCCATAAAAAAAGCGTGTCTATTAAAATTGTCTAAAGCTTATTTGATCCTAAATCTTTCTGAAGCACTTGCATTCTATTCTTTTGCTAGTATCGTAATAAAAGAGGCACACGATTTTTTATGTCCCGTGTGCGAATGAACATAAGGTATGCTAACGCATGATGATCTCCCAAACGCTTGATGCCCCTGTGGTTTTTGATATTCCCGATTTTGACGACGATGCCAGTGATTATGAACTTTCGACGTCGCCTTCCTTGCTTGAAACGCCTGAAGGCTTTCGTTCAGGCTTTGTTGCCCTGCTTGGTCGCCCGAATGTGGGCAAATCCACCTTGCTGAACCAGCTCATCGGCGAAAAGCTCGCCATTTGCTCCCCTGTGATGCAAACGACTCGCCACCGTATTCGTGGCGTGGTGACTCGTGCGGATGCTCAGCTCGTGATTTTGGACACGCCAGGATTTTCCAAGCCCATTGACGAACTCGGCACGTTTTTAGTCAAAGAAGGCTATGCCGCCTTAAAAGAAGCCGATGTCTTGTTTTGTGTGATGGATATTACGTCCGCCCCTGGTAAAGGCGATGCGTGGATCGTCGAACAAGCGGTTCGTAGCAAACGCCCTGTGTACTTGATTTTAAACAAGGTCGACAGGCTTACAGGCAACCCTGCCTTGTATGACGAACGCACGAAAGCCTATCAGCAACTCTTTTTAACCGCAAAAGGCATCTATAAACGATGCTTGCATACGTCGGCGAAAACAGGCAAGCAAAAAGCCGTGTTGGTTGAAGCGATGTTTGAATCCTTGCCAGCAGGCCCGAAGTATTATGAAGATGATACTTTGACGGATCAGCGTATGCGTGAAATGGTCGCTGAACTCGTGCGTGAGCAAGTCTTGCTCAACACGCAGGATGAAATCCCGCATTCGGTCGCCATTGGCGTGGATGTCTTCGATGAAACGCATGAGAAGATGCCCCATATTTATGTGACGCTGTATGTGAATCGCAAATCGCAACGAGGCATGTTGATTGGGAAGGAAGGCTCTATGATTCGCCTGATTGGTGAAAAGGCTCGTACGAAGGTGGAACGCCTTTTGGGGGAGCAGGTCTTTTTGAAGTTGGATGTCAAGGTTAAGGAAAACTGGCGTAAAGACACCAAGTTTTTACAAAGTATCAACCTTGCCATGCCCAAGTAGGACTTTTGGACGCCTCCATTAAAAAAGGGAGTGCCTTGAAGAGGGGCTGGCTTCGTGTCGAATAGCTTAAAGAGAGTCTGTTTTCTCGATATAGCCGTCTTTAGAGTTTTCTGTACAGTAGGCTAGACGAGGAGCCTAGATTATTTTGTGAGGGCGTGTAGTGAGACCTACATAACTAAACAAAATAATCGTAGCGACAAAGTATAGACACTGTACAGGAAATTAAAAAGACGGCTATCAATTGGAGGTTCCCCTATGCAAGCCCAGCAACCCCAACAACAGCAACAACAGCAAGGCCCACCGCCTGCGGTTTTGGTATTTTTGAAGTCTTTAGCCACGCCCTTGGTGCTTTACACGCCAAATGTGCAAGAAACCTTTGCGGATATTAAAGACGCCATGAAAAACGCCAAGCTTGCTAGCCCTAAGCTGATTGAAAAAGAAACGCTCGGGCCTTTGAAGATCGTCTTTTTTTGGGACACTGAAATTGCGGGTGCCGCCTTGCAAATGGATATGGGTCAGCCCCCACCGCCGCCGCCTTCGGCAGGCACACGATTAGCGGTAAACCCCTTGAATAAGGGAGGGCTGATGCCACCGGCTCCGCCTTCTTCGTCTTTAAAGAAGTAAGCCAAGCTCCCCTATTATAACGATTTTTCACCCAAAGCCCTCTGTAAATGCAGGGGGCTTTAGTACAATAGACTTAAAATACTATCTATAGGATGCTTCCATGTTCAAGACCCCGTTTCGCACCAAGCCTTTTTTAATGAGCCTCTTACTGGTCGGAGCCTTAGGCGTCTCATTCATTCCCTTAGGTTTTTCGGCGGAATATGATTTGGCGACTTTAAAAATGGTGTTGGTCAAGTTGCATCAACGCTATGAAGAAAGCGTTAAAACGAATGCTCAGTTGTCTCAACAAGTGAAACAGCTTAAAACTCAATTAAGTGTCTCCCCGCAGCGTAATACGTCCGCTTTTACAGCACCAGTAGGTAAAGGAATGAGCCTTGTGCCACAAGGGGTGCTTAGTTTACAAATGCAGTTAGCCCAATTGCAAGACGAAAACAAAGTCCTTAAACAACGTGTGCAAAGTGCCAGCTCGGCTGAGTCAAGCGATACTCGCCTGACTCAAGCCCATCAAGAACTCCAAAAAGCGGTGTCCACCATTCAAGATCAACAACGACAAATTGCAAGCTTAAGCGAACGTATTGAAGCGTTACAGTCCATGCAAGTCAATGCACCGATTACCTTAAATGGTCAAGATGCTTCTATTGCCACGAACCCTACAACGAGTATGCCGAACGAAGGCAGGACGATGGGTGCAGCGGTTAATATCACGCCTCTTTCTGTTAAAGTAGTGAATATGGTGAATCAAGCCAGTGAATTGCGTAAAAGCGGTAAGTGGGAAGCGGCTCAAGCGATTTTGCTTAAGGCGTCTAGCCTTGCCCCTGAAGAAGCGACCGTCTATTATAATTTAGGCAATACGTATGCAGGGCAGAACAAATTAACAGAAGCGGTGGGGGCTTATACTAAAGCGATTACCCTTAAAAGTGAGTTTGCTCCAGCGTATTATAACTTAGGGGTGGTGTACCAGCGTTTGGAAGATCTCGTGCAGGCGAAGAAATACCTTAACTTGTATTTGAGTTTAGAACCGACTTGCTCTAATAAAGCGGATGTCGAAGCGATGATTCAATCCCTTTAGCTCATCGCTAGTTTTGAAAGGCACGAATCTGCTGATAAAAATGTTCCGCTTGTTGAGACCCTTCCAAAACACAGACTTCAAAGCATTTTTGCTGAATCCATAAGGGATCAGGATCTTGATGCAAGGCGTCTAAAGTTTCTTTGCTTAAGGCATCATTGACACTAAAGCCCACAATGAAGCGACTGGAATCCGTAAACCCTTCTTCGCTTTCAAAGTAAGGCACGGTTGGCTTACGGAGAGCCTCCCACACGGCGATGCCTTGTGTCTGCGGGACGTGGAGCAAGTCTTGCACCACTTCATGCAAGGGTTGTAGCGTGACTTTTTGGAACCATTTACGAGGGTCTTCTTCTTTAGGGATGTGGTTCGTCCACCCCAATGCCATATAACCCAAGCTTCTCCAGGATTCACCCGCTAAACGTTGCGGTAATTGCTTGACTAAAGCCAACGAACGGCGAAAAACAGCGTCCGCAACAGTGGCATTATGGTCTTTAATCGCTAAATTAAAGACGGCTAAGGCACTCGTTAAACTCGCCTTCCACCCCACCAAGGGACGCTTTTCTCGTGATTGAACATCGTGGTGTTGAAAAACTTGCCACAGCTCATTTTGAGCTTGTTCCAAATCGCCTTGGCTACAGCTCCACATCACACGAGCGGCCTTGGCACTCATGTAAGCGGTTTCCACAGCATGATGAGGCTTAAACGCAAGCCATAGATCTTGCAACGCCACCAATTCTTTAATCGCCGTGTCGTATTGCTTCAACATAAAAAAGCTTTGACAGTGATGCGCCCGCACTTGAGCCAGCGTACTGGGCCAAAAGTTATGTTGAGGGTACTGTTTAGACAGATCTAGCAAGGTTTCCAAATACGGTAAGGTGGATTGCACATTACGGTGATGCGGCCAAGCGGTGACCAACTTGGTCAAGACTTCCGCCCACGCATTGAGGATTTTAGCATCTTGCTTACTTTGAGCAAAGAGGGCTTTAATCGGTGTGGCATGCGAACCCGCAAGCGTCCAATTGTCGGCTTCGGCATAGGCGGTTGAAAGCGTGGCATGCAATCCGCAAACGCTTCGAATGACTTCAATACATGTGGGAAACTTCGTTTGCACCAGTTTTAAATGACGTAAAAGGGCTTCAATTTCAGTCGTATTCTTCACTTTTTTGAGTCGCCACGCCCAGTGGCACGCCCCTGCGGCATAAAGGCGTTGAATATCTGCGGATTCAGTGAAGGTAAGCGAAAGGGTGTTGAGGACATTCCAAAAACGTTCCGTTTTATCAAGCAATTCCACCTTATTGCGATGTTCAATGCCTAATAGGGCGTATTCGCACACAAATAAAGCATGTTCAGGAACTAGTGCCTCTTTAAAGAGGCTTAAGTTTTCTGCCCATTCCAAACGTTTGGCAAAACTACCGTAATCATGCAAGCGAATATCTAACTGCCCCAACTGATACAATAAAGTCGTGAGCTGTTGTAGAAAATAAGGCGACGTCGGTTGTACATGACGGTTTTCCACGCCATCTGAAATTAAGCGACGGGCTTCATGTTCGATGCACTGAAACACCAAATCGTGATGCAGAAACTGGGCTTGTCTCATACCCCACAGACCGTTTCGACACGCTGCGGCTGCCACTTCTTTAAACCCAAATATCATGGGGTAATGGGCTTCAAAGGTGTGAATATCACTTAATAGTTGAGGCAAGGCTTCGAGTTGCCCTTTTTGAGCATAGACCCACGCCAAATTCACCGCTGCCCACGCACACTGTTCAAAAAACTGAATGGGATGCCCCTTGGCGTTGGCCGCCATTTCACAAAGTTGATCGTAAACCAACTGCACATCTTCAATCGACTCTTTGCCTGTATGCGTCCAAATCACGTTCATGCCAAGCTTGCCTAAGAGCATTAAAACCTCAGGGTGATCATAATGATTGCCCCGTGTCACAAAGCGATGTGCCAATTGCCATAGACGTAAAGACGGTTGTAACTGTCCTTCATTACCGTAACTTTGAGCCATGCTAATCGCCCCGTTAATGAAATGACGCACCATGACCGAATTTTCAACATGGCTGTCGACCAAATTGTACAAGTCTCGCTGTAATTGCAAGGTCTTGGGCTTAGAAGGATGTTCACGACTGAGCCAAATCAGGAGTTCCGCTCCCTTGGCGTGATCTTCAAGCACCTGCTGGTTGCCTTTGGCGAGTTCTTCATCCACAAAGCAAATATCTTCGTACAATAATCGAGCATTACGGACGTTTTGCTTATGAGCATAGATTTCCGTCAACATCAAGGACACATGCGACCATTGTTCTAGGTACGGCACACGTTTTTCGCCTTGGTAGCTATAGCCTGCTTTTTTGAGAAAGCGGTGATTTTTATGAGCCGTGTCAATGTCTTGATCAATCAAGGCGTATTGAGCGTGCAAGTTCAAGGCTTCAGCAAGGGATTCATGAAAGGTAACGTCTTCTAGCATGAACCCATCGATATTGCCCGTAAAATGATCCAACTTTTCCCACCATTCGCTTAAATTGGGAATGTTACCAAAAGTCATCAGCACTTCCATGCTGATTTGTAAAACAAATAAGCGTTCACGATCTCGCATGCAAAGCTTGTAGAGGGATTCAAAGGTATCCATAACGGCATCGACTTGCTTTTCGTCAAGTGCTTCGTTGCCTTTACCATTCCAGTTCATGTCGCTATAATCTTGGGTGTCTAAGCCTTGATAGATGAGCCATGTCGCCATTTGTCTTTCGCTCAAACGACTTTCAAAGGGAAAGACCGCTTCCATACGTTTAAGCAACGTGAGTTCACGTTCTTTGAGGGGCGTGAGGACTTCACGTTTCCATGTGCTTGAATCGACAAAAATCCAGTCCTCAAAGGGGTTTGCGGCTTTATGGGATGCTAACATCATCATGCGAACGACTCCTATACCCTTTTATGCCCTTCTTTGTTATAGCAACGATGGAGGGTTTCGTTTCAGGTGTCGTACGGTTGAAGAGGCCTCTTGATCGTCGTCCTCTATGCGGAGGGGAGACCTCTATTCATACCAATTAAACGATTAAATGTCGTGTTGTCTCTTCGTTGTCGCTACGATTTTTTTGTTCTGTTATGTACGTCTATGTACACGCCCTCACAAAAAAATCTAGGCTCCTAGAATAGCCTAACACGCTATTCACTCGTTTAAATGGTATCCGGCAATTGCATTTTTCTCTTAAGAGACATCGCCTTTTTTGTCGGCTGTATTTCTCCGTTGGGCGTTTTACTCGCCGTTTTAGCAGGTCTTTGAAGTGGTTTCGTTTGACGATTCATGACGGGTTCTGCCACCACCTTCTGCGATACAGCATTTTGAGCGTTGCTCACGGCAGGCAAGGGACTCATCACAATTTTGGCTTTAGGTGCCAAATTTAAATAGTGAATGGTTTCTAACGCCACTTCTCTAAAAATAGGGGCGGCTACCGTGGAACCCCAACTTTCCGCCATTTTAGGGCTGTCTACCACTACCATCATCAAAATCTCAGGGGCTTCAGCAGGAAAATATCCAATAAAGCTTGTGACCAGTCCGCCGCCTGAATAGCCCCCTCCACGAGCTTTTTTAGCCGTGCCTGTCTTACCAGCGACGTTAATAAAATCCAAATACGCTGGGTGCGTCTTGTTTTTATCTAAGGCGGTGGTCAACAAATACGTCATCGCATGAGCGGTTTGGGGCTTGTATACCCGATGCACTTTTTGCGAAGGGATCTTGGTGGCTAAATCCTTGGCGTAACGTTGGGCATCTTTCGGATTTTCCGCCGTTACGCCTTTAAACAAGCGAGGGGGAACCCATACACCACCATTGGCAATGGCATTGACCGCCATCGTCATTTGTAAAGGCGTTGCCATAATGCCGTAACCATAGCCTAAAGACGCATGTTGAGAGTCGCTCCACTGATGATAATCGCTCACCACGCCTTTCGATTCACCCGTCATCGCAATGCGAGTGGGCTTGCCAAAACCCAAGTTTTTCAAACGTTTAAAATAGGTTGCCGAATCAATCATTAAGGCAATTTTGGCACTGGCGATATTGGAAGAATGCTGTAATAAGTGAATTAAATCGATATTGCCGGGGTAAGGAAATTTGTTGTAATCGTAATTCTGGATCGGCCAGCCCCCCACCTTCATGCGTCCTGTATCCAAAATACGACTTTGGGGGGTAATGACGCCTTCATCTAAGCCGTTTGCCACCGTGAGTATTTTAATGGTCGACCCTGGTTCGTAAACGTCCGTAATCGCCCAATTTTTAAGCTCTTCAAACTTGGCTTTTTGATATTTTTCAGGATCAAAATCAGGAAACGCCGCCAATGCCAAAATCTCGCCTGTTTGAGGTTTCAGCATAATCAAGGCGGCTCGTTCGGCTTTAGATCGAATCATGCCTGCTTTGAGTTCACGTTCGGCGATAAATTGCAAACGGCTGTCGAGCGTGAGCTGTACATCTTGAGCGTCCGCCACTTGCACAAAGTGCTTCAAAGAACTTTCGTCATGTACCAAGGGACGCCCCCTGCCGTCCACCAAAAGGGGTTGCTTGCGTTTTTGCATGAACCAATCACTGCTTAAGTCATCGAGCTTAGAATGCACCCCTGTGGAAATTTCCGCAGCGTCATTGACATAGCCCAAGACATGCGACGCCAAACGCCCTTGAGGGTAACGGCGTAACGGTTTTTGAAAAGGATCCATGCCCCCGATGCGTTCTTCGGCTAAAAGTACCTGCCCTGTGCGTTTATCTACAGCGGATTGCCCTGTTTTTTCGTCCAATAACGGCACTTGCACCCGTTCGGCACGAATGGCGTCAATGGTTTTTTTTTCAAGATTAGACGCCAATAAAATCGTGGGGTAAGGCAATTGCAATTTACGTAAAATTTCGGTTTTAGACGCTTTTAAATGCTTGGCGAGTAAAGACGCCACCTGTTCTAACGGTTGTTTTTTATAATCTCTGGGGTGCAGGTAAAGGTCGTAGACAAGGGTGTCTTGGGCGAGGACGATACCGTTACGATCCACAATTCGCCCTCGATAAACTTGCGAAAGTTGTGTACGGTGCTGACTTTGGGCGGTTTTACGTCTCAATTCAGGGCCTTTAATCACTTTTAGTTTGAAAATCTGCCCTGCCATCAGTACAAAAAGCACGCTTAAGCCCAGTAAAATAAACGAAAGTCGTGTCGGATTCATAAAGCCCTTAGGCAGTGTGAATCGCTTCAAGGGACGCCCCCCACGGGGTAATTCGCCCTCATCATCATAATGACGGCGTTTTTTAGAGCGTCGAGGCAGGGTGGGGCGAGTCTTGTTCACGAGAGGATCCTAGCGAGCTAAAGGGAACTTCTTTTATTGTAGAGTAAACCCCCCAAAAAGAAAAGGGCTTTCCTGACTCTATAGATGTATGAGGCGTTGCCAGTCCCACATGAAAGCTTGGGGAAAATGTTCACAAAATTAGAAGCTTCGCTCCATCGTGATTTTTTATGTTATGCTAAATGAGGTAAATTATGGATGCTAAGATAAAGGATGTTTACATGAATACGGTTGCCATTGAATCCAAGTACGAAGTCGTTTTAGGGCTAGAAGTTCATGTTCAGTTGAATACCGCTTCTAAACTGTTTAGTACCGCCGCCAACCAGTTTGGGTCTGAACCCAACCAAAATACAGCGGTTGTGTGCCATGCCTTACCAGGAGCCTTACCTGTTTTAAACGCCCAAGCCGTTGAATCGGCGATTCGTGTGGGCTTAGGACTGGGATGCGAAATTGCTCGCTACACCAAGTTTGACCGCAAGCAGTATTTTTACCCTGATTTACCCAAAGCGTATCAAATTTCACAGTTTGACTTTCCGATTTGTGGTGTGGGTGAAATCACGCTTTCTAACGGACGAAAGGTCCGCATTTTACGAGCCCATTTAGAAGAAGACGCTGGCAAACTCGTTCATGTGGGCGCCGCAGGCTTAGATGGTTCTACCCATTCGCTGGTGGATTTTAACCGTGCAGGGTCTCCGTTAGTTGAAATTGTGTCTGAACCCGACATGCGATCCAAAGAAGAAGCCAAAGAATACATGATGATGATCCGCAATATCGTGCGATACTTAGGTGTTTGCGACGGTAACTTAGAAGAAGGTTCCATGCGATGTGACGCCAACGTGAGTGTGCGTCCGTGGGGGCAGGCGGAATACGGCACCAAAGCCGAAATCAAAAACATGAACAGCTTCCGTTCCATTGAACGAGCCATTGAATCTGAAGTTAAACGCCAAATCGCCATCGTCGAAAGTGGAGGCAAAGTCATTCAAGAATCCCGCTTGTGGAATGAAGCCAAGGGCGAAACCGTTTCCATGCGGTCGAAAGAAGAAGCCCATGACTATCGTTACTTTCCCGACCCTGATATTGCCCCCGTGCATATTGAAGAAAGCTGGATTGAAGCGATTCGTGCGACTCAACCTGAACTGCCCCATGAGCGTGAAGCCCGCTTGGTGAAAGACTTTGGACTTTCCGAATATGATGCCAGCGTGTTGACCGAGTTTAAAGAATTGGGCGACTACTTCTTGAGTGCAACGGCATTTAGTCGTGAGTATAAAATTTTGTCGAACTACTTGCAAGGGGATATTACAGGGATTCTGAAAAACGAGAAAAAAGCGATCGATGAAACCGCTTTGACGCCTGAAGCCTTGGCGGAACTCGCTAATTTGACGGCTCAAAAAGACGTGAGTTCAGCGATTGCCAAAAAGCTCTTACCCGTGATGCTCGAAAAAGGAGGCTTGCCTTCTGCCTTGATTGAGTCTTTAGGACTCAAACAGCTCGACAATGTGGATGAGCTAAAAGTCATTATTGCAGGCATTGTGGCGCAAAACCCCGACAACGTGGCGGCGTACAAAAGCGGTAAAGACAAGCTCTTTGGCTTTTTTGTAGGGCAAACGATGAAAGCCACACAAGGGCGGGCGAATCCTGAAACGGTGAATACGCTGGTGAAAGAAGCGTTAGATGCTTAGAACCTAACTTCATGAAGATAGCTTCTAAATATAAACATTTCCATGCAAATAGCTTCACTAAGATCTTAAACTTAGCTATAGATCTTCTTTCTGTCTATATGTATTGATAAAGTCAATGCCACAAGAAAGTTTTTTAGAAATTTTATCTTTTGAACTAATTACCCGCCAAAAAGGAGTGATCTTATTTTGACCCAAAGCCAAATCTTCAAGTGCGGCTTCCGCAACAATTCTGCAAAAAATGCCTGTTGTCAAATGACACGTCCCGTCTGCTTTAAACTGAAAAGCTAGCTCTTTTCTCATTTCAGCTATACTTTTTTGATTGCCTTGTGGTATCGATTCCATGTACTCCTTAATTAACAATGGGGACGGAATTAACATTTTATCCCCTTCCCGCATCTCTCCAAAAGAATGAGATAGCACTTTTATTTGTGCTTCTTTATCGCAATTCAATTTCTCGTTCCATGTCTTTGTTGCCATTTTAAAGCTCCAATTTTTTAATTTCCCAATGGATTATATCAAATTCTCACATATGAATCAAACAAAATATTTAAGATACTGTAGAATTGTGTTTGTGATATTCTTTAAGAAGTATTTTTGGATACCTTATACTATTGTAATTTAAAAAGGAGATACCCTCATGGTAAATGAAGTTCGTGCAAGTCACTTATTGGTGGATTCTGAAGAGCAAGCTGCTAACTTACGTGAAGAAATTGTCGCTGGTAAAGAATTTGCAGAAGTCGCCAGAACTGTTTCAAAATGTCCTTCAGGTCGCAATGGCGGAGACCTCGGCTTTTTCGGTCGTGGACGCATGGTGCCTGAGTTCGATCAAGCCGCCTTTACGCAACCTGTGGGCGAAATTAGTGAGCCGATTAAAACCCAGTTTGGTTACCATTTATTGGTTGTCACAGAAACCCGCTAGGGCATTGTTTCTGCAAAACACACTGGATTTGTGAAGAATTGATTGTCTTTAAAAAGAATATATCATTATTGTAACAATTGCTTGCATTGTAGTAGGAAAAGTGCTACACTCGTACTTGTAAATACCTGAAAGGCTCTCTCTTCAAAGCTTTAGAAGGTATTTTATGTTGTATCAATGTGGAGGATCCCTTATGAACAATGTTGGTAATACGGCTTCATTGATGGCGCAAGCCAAGATGAAAGCCGCTCAAGTTCAGCAAGCTCAAAGACAAGGTCAGGCTGCTAAAGCCAAAGCCGAAAGTCAAATTCAAGCTCAAGCTAAGCAGGCAAAGAACTTAACGCCTCAAGTAGCGGCAAGTGCGAATAAGCTCAACGTACAAGGTTAAGCTATTCTTTGTTTGAACAAGACGCCTCCTTCATTTAGGAGGCGTTTTTGTGATAGGTCGTGTTCGATCGACTTGATCATTTCCTAATACGATAGCGGGTATAAAAGGGCTTACTTTTCGACACACAAAACCCCATTTTTGACACATGAAACCGCCTTCTTTGACACACAAAACCCTTCATTCTGACACACAAAACCTGCTTTCTTGACACATGAAACTCTGACTTTTGACACACACAATGAAGGGAAAAACATCATTTGTCATGTTGAGCGGAGCGAAACATCCCCCCTGTCTTGGGAGATCCTTCACAGTCGTTCAGGATGACATTTTAGGGCTTTGCTATTTTCAAAGAACTACTCTTCTTTAGAATGACATTATTTCGAGCTTTTGCCTAGTGCAGAAAAACCACTATTTTAAGGTCTGCGTAAAGTCTATTTGCACTGTCCCCTCTCCTAATTTTAGGAGAGGGAAGAGAACGTCTTTAGACGTTCGAGGGTGAGGTTAAATCCACCAACGGAGTCTAGGGTTTAACCGCCCCCTAACCCCCTCCTAAAATTAGGAGGGGGGACAGGACTGTATAGTCCAGCCTTCAAGGACGCAATTGTAACAAAAATGATAAAAACAATCGCAAGACGCACAAAAGTTTGGGGGGGATGTTTTTATGCTAATGAGAACCCAAATTTTCAAACCCACCTATTTCAAACACCAGAACAAACACCCAATTTTACGACGCTTTAGGAGGCAACAGAATCATGGCACCAGATTTAAACACACAAATCAATCAAGTCGGTAACTATTATACGAATGCTAGCTATTATCAGGGTGTTACAGATGATGGTCGTAGTGCTTTGGGTGAACTCACCAATCGACAAGATAAGCAAGCAGGTTGGTTAAAAGACACGACTGGAGACAACTTAATTGGATGGTTAGGGGATAACCTTAATTTTACCAGAGATAAAAACGATTATTCTCGTCACAACTTAAACGAAGAAATGCGTCTAAAGCGAGAAGCCCTTAAAAATGCCTTGACTGGTGCTATTAACGGTGATGAAGGTGCCAAGCTACAACTTGGTAAGCTAGGGCTTGATTTAGGTACAATGAGCGTTAAAGATGCCCAACCTCAACTTCAAGCCTTACTAACAAGAATTGAAGGCTTAGAAAACCGTCCTTCAATGGATATGGATGCTTATTCCAAAGAAGGACGAGACCAGCTTTATAGTAAAATCAATGGTTTACAAACTCAATACACGGAGAGGCTTACGGCTCGTGAAAATGCAGGAAACGTCTTGTACGCTGAAGATGTTGTACTCGGTGGGTATGCGTCTCAAGAAGCCTCTAAATTGCCTGTACAGTTTCAAGTTCAACTAGACAAAAATATTCAAGAAATTAGTGCGGCTTACCCAAGTGGGGAGTTTAGTGGTTTTGCTAGAAGGCTTAAAGAAGGCATTGTTAAAAAAGGTGAAACGCCCGATGCTATGCGTACCGCTACGCATGATATTATGGGGGAACTTAATAAGCGGGTCAAAGAATTGGCTGTTAATGGTAAAAGTCCTCAAGATGTTATGAAAGAAGCCTATGAAGGCAAACAGCCTGAGATATTGGCTTACATTGAATTGCACAAACGCCTTACTGGGGCTAACGTTGCACAAAGTGCAGACCAATTAGAAGCCAAGCGACTAGAGCGTCGAAGAACCGCAGGACTTGGTTTGACCGATGCCGAAATGAAAGAAGGTAATGTTTATAGACTAGCACAAGGCACCGAAGCTTCAGGCAAGACACGAGTCGAAAATGGTATAACCTTAAACGAACGTGAAAAACTGGTTAAAAAAATCGGTAAAAATAAAATCCAAGTTCAAGGATCCGACGGTAAAATATCTACCAAAGAAACCAGCCTAAAAGATGGCGTTCGCACAACCATTGTGACCGATTCTAACGGAGAACAAACCATTTATACGCAACGACAAGACGGCGACAAGCGTGGGCAACTCTTTGCGACTCAAGTGAACACTAAAACAGAAGACAAAGCCTTGAAAGAAAAGCAGAAAAAAGCCAGAGAACTCGCACTTGCACAAGCTAAGAACGATAAAGCTTTAGGCACGCCTAGGTCGATTGCATCCGCAAGTTCGGCAAGTACTCCAACCCCAGCACGTGGCGTAACAGCAGCAGAAAAGGCTAAAATTGAGACACAACTTACGGCACTTAGATCACAAGCTACTCAAGCAGGTCCTAGAACCTCAGAGGGTATTGAAATTCAAAATAAAATTAAAGAACTTGAAGCTAAGCTCAACGCCTAATCTACTTAAAACCCATTAAAACGCAAGTCCCCTAAGCTTTAGGGGGCTTGCGTTTTTTGACCTCTACTTGCTGGCAAAGGGTTGCCACACTGCACACATCGCACCACGCCCCAATCGGTCGGCAAATCTGTTGCCCGTGTAAGACCATCAGCCAGTTAATTTTTTCCCAATACGCCACCGCCACGTTTTCTCGTAAGGCGTATTCCGTGCCGTCAGGCTCACTACTCTTCACCACGCCCAAGCGGTTACAAATCCGATGCACGTGAATATCCACACAAATCGCCGGCAAGTGATGCCCCAAACCCACGACCAAGTTCGCCGTCTTACGCCCCACGCCCTTAAACGTGAGCAGTTCTTCTATCGTGTGAGGCACCTGCCCGCCAAAGTCATCAATGACTTTACGGCAGGCTTCTTGAATGGTGACGGCTTTGGTTTTGTAAAAGCCTGCGGGGTAAATCAAGCGTTCTAGCTCTTCTAGGGGCAAATCCACTATGGCTTGAGGGCAATCCGCCACGGCAAAAAGCCGATGACAGGCAGGCAGGGTGACTTCGTCCTTGGTACGCAGGCTAATGATGCACCCTACCAGCGTGCGGAAGGCGTTGCCGCTGGTGAGATCACCCAAGGGGTGGGGGTACTGCTGGGCTTCCAAGATTTTAAGCACACGAGGCAAGTCGACGTCTGGGTGATAGCTGTAGTCGAGTTTTTTGGGCATGGTGTCCTCTTTCGGCAAGACAGTGAAGTTCTACTAGTATACCTCGAACATCTTTGCAAACACATAAGGTAGAGGGAGTAAAAGGATTGTAGACTTTCGCAGAACTTTCTATAGAAGGAGCATTTGAAACTGATTCATGCTTGTGCTTTAATGAAAATGTCAAACCCTCAAAAAAGGATATTCACCATGACCACTGAACAAACCCCTACCCTTAAGCTCGTTTTGCCCAAAGGACGGATTCAAGAAAAAGTACTCGCCTTGCTCGGCAATATCGGGGTGAACTTCAAGTCCACCAGCCGTAGCTACCGTCCACAATGTAGCGATGCCCGCATTGAAGCGAAAATCATGAAGGCTCAAAACATCCCGACGCTGGTGGATCTAGGGCGTCACGATTGTGGATTCACAGGGGGCGACTGGATTTATGAGCATCAAGCCGATGTCGTCACCGTGCTAGACTTGGGCTATGACCCTGTGCAGATTGTCGCCGCCATTCCTGAAGACTTGCTTAATAGTGAAGCGAATCCCTTTGAAAACAAAAGCCGTCAAATCGTGGTGGCGAGCGAATACAAGCGATGCACCGAAGATTTCATCAAAAAACACGCCCTGAACGCCGTTTACTTGCAAAGTTATGGGGCGACCGAAGCCTTCCCCCCTGAAGATGCCGATATTATCGTCGACAATACCGCCACAGGGACCACCCTTCGCATGAACCGCTTGGCGATTGTGGATGTTATTACGACATCCACCACACGCTTCATCGCCAGCAAGCACGCAATGAACGATCCTGCCAAGCGTCAAAAAATAGACGAAATGAAAATGCTCATGGAAGCGACGTTGCGGGCTACGCAACGGGTCTTGCTTGAAATGAACGTCAGTAATACGTCTTTTGACGGTGTGATTGCCTTACTCGCTGGGCATTCGATGAACTCGCCCACGGTCAGCGATTTGTATAATCATGAAGGCTTTGCGGTGAAGGTGGCGGTGCCGACGAAGCAGGTGCATATTTTGATCCCTGAGTTGGTGAAAGCAGGGGCGACCGATATTTTAGAATACAAGCTTGAAAAAATGGTGCCTTAACTTAAAGAAGGTAGGCAACCAATTTCCATTCGGGGAGCATTTCTTTTTTGATTTTGGTGTAGAATGAAAAACATAGATGGATCTCATCCTATATCACAAAAAGGACCCCCTGCATTATGTGGAAATTTTTAGGTGTCACACTTGCCCTGCTACTGGTTGCCGTCATTGGTGGCGTTGCCATCGCTTGGGGGCAGTTGACCAAAGATATGCCGAGTGTCCGTGAACTCATTAGCCAGCGTAAATCACAGATCATGTCGGCTCAAAATTCAACGGTCGTCTATGCCAACGACAAAAAAACCGTCATTTTACGCAACGAACGCTTTAGCATTCGCCCCGTCAAGCTGGAAGAAGTCGCCCCCGCCTTTCCTCAAGCCTTGGTGGCGACTGAAGACCGCCGTTTTTACGCCCATCGCGGGGTGGATCCTGTGGCGATTGGTCGAGCGATTTTGAGCAATACCAAGGGTCGTGGCGTCAAAGAAGGCGGTTCCACCCTTACGCAACAGTTGTCTCGCCTGTTGTTTTTAACCAACGAACGCACCTTGTCTCGTAAAATCAAGGAAATTATTTTATCGGTGCAACTCGAACAGCAGTTGAGCAAGTCCGATATTTTAGAGCTGTACATGAACTATGTGTATTTTGGACAAGGGGCGTACGGGATTGAAGCCGCTTCTGAAGTGTATTTCAACAAAACGCCGAAGGAATTAACGGTGGCGGAAGCCTGCTTATTGGCGGGTTTACCGCAGGCTCCTTCAGCGTACAATCCGATGGTGGCACCTGAAAAAGCGGTGGCTCGGCGGAATGAGGTCATTCAAAACTTGGTGGAAATCCGAAGTATTACATCCGAAGAAGCGAAAGTGCTTCAAAAAACGCCATTGAAACTCAAACCAAACCTCGCACGTCTCGCTGTGACAGACAAAGCCCCCTATTTCAACCAAGTCGTGCGTCAACAAACCCAAGAATTGCTCGGTTTAAGTGAGCAAGAGTTTTGGCAAGCAGGCTTGAGCATTTATACGACGCTAGACCCTAAAGCCAATGAATCCGCACAAGACGCCATTGCGTCTGCTGTTGAGCGTTACAAGCGAACGGCGCCTCAAAACCAAGTCATGCTCATGGCGATGGATACCCAAACAGGGGCTGTTTTGTCGTATGAAGGGGGCAAAACCTTTTCAGAAAGTCAGTATGACCGCATTCAACGCTCGCCTCGTTCACCGGGTTCTTTGTTTAAAGTCTTTACCTATACAGAAGCGATTCGTCAAGGCTATTCGCCTTACGATGTGCGGGTGGATGAACCCATTAGCTACGGGACGTGGAAGCCCCACAATTACGACAAAAAGTTTCGTGGGGCGATGACACTCACCAAAGCCTTGTCGATTTCCAACAACATTATTGCCGTTAAATTGATGAACGAATTGTCGCCCCAATCGGTGATTGCTACCGCCAAAGAAATGGGCATTGATTCGCCTGTGGATGCCAACTTAGCCTCCACCTTAGGGGGGAGTTCCATGTACATGGTGGAACTCATTCGAGCCTTTGGTACCCTGTCCAATCACGGAATGCGGGTGAATCCTTATTTTATTGAAAGCATTGACGGCGCTCAAGATGAAAACCTTTTCACCCAAGAACCTGTCAAACTACAAGTTTTGGACACTTCAGTCGCCGATACCATGACGAAAATGTTGCAAAGTGTCATCACCAGTGGCACAGGTCGTGCCGCCCAATACGGAGGCCCTGCGGCTGGTAAAACAGGCACCAGTGACGACTATCGTGATGCGTGGTTTATTGGCTATACCCCCAAAGTCGTCGCAGGGGTGTGGATGGGTAACGACGACAATACGCCCATGCCTAGGAACTTTACAGGCGGTGTGATGCCTGCGGTCATTTGGCGTTCCTATATGAGTCATGCGGGTTTCCCACGCAAGGGCTTTACCAAGGGAACGATGAAGGTCAACCCTGACACAGAAAATACAGAAACTCCCACCAAAACAGAAGAAACGCCTGTTGTGGATGAAACTGTTGAAAATCCTAATGGGACGACAGAACCTAATGCTGAAGTCCCCATTGAAGAAACGGCTCCTGTCAAAGAGATGCCGTCTAATTTAAAGACGGTTAAGGGTAGTCCGCCTGCTGAAGAGCCGAGCTTGCGTTCAGGTAAATCGGTGAACGATCCGTTGCCGAAGAAGGAAGAGCCAGCAACGCCTGTGCCGACCGCTCCTCCCACGCCTTAAGTGATATTTTTGGGGATTTCTAGCTCCTTTTTGATCTGGTGCTTGGATTTCTCGCTTTGTCTAAAGCTGGTCGTCGTCAGAGACCTTTGGCGGAGCAAAGACCCCCAAGCACCAGCTCTAAAAGGAGAGAGGAATCTAAAAGATCCCAATTTTATCTAAAAATCACCCACAAAAAAAGGCGTGTTCTTGAGAAACACGCCGTACATATATTGTGATATATGTTGAGAGAGAGAAGGAATGAATAGGTATGAAATACCTAAGCTTTTTGTGCTGGAGCAGGTGAACCCTGTTGAGGCAAAGAAACACCCATTTGAGCCATGATGGCTTGAGCTTCAGGATCGTTCGCCAATTGCTTCATCATTGCGTCGCGTTCTTGAGGCGTCAAACTGGCCACCATGGCTTGGGCTTGTTTCATTACTTCTGGATTCTGCTGTGCCATCTTCAAGGCTTGAGCAGGATCGGTAGGTTGAGCTGTTGGACCTGCTGGTGCTGTGGCTCCCGCTTGTCCGCCTGCTTGCCCTGCGGACATGGCTTCAAACTCTTTCACCGCTCCTGCAATTTCAGGATCGCTTTGTAAAAGCTTGGTCAAATCAGCATCCGACACCTGAGAGGCCTGTTGAGCCGTCTGTGGATTCATCTGCAAAATTTGGCGTAAGGCTGCCACATCTTGAGGCGTCACTGGGGCTTGTTGTGCTTGCTGTTGAAGGCTTGCTTGAGTCGGAACGCCTTGAGGACTAGGCGGAGCCGTTGTGGCACTTGGGCTTCCACCGCTTGGGGTAGGCGTTGTGGCACTTGGTAAAGGCTGATAGTATGGCATGCCTTCACCTGGTAAAGGGGCATTGGCTCCCGCACCAGGACGACCACCCGCTCCGTAATAGGCGGCGGCGTTGGGATTGTACATGGCTTCGATGGGGAGAGGTCCTCCTGCTGCTTGGGAGGATGCCGTCTGAATGCCTTGTTCAGGACTTCCAGTTGGGCTTCCTACGGGTGTTCCTACAGGTGTAGGTGCAAAATTAGTCGCAGTGTTAGGTGTGTTTCCATTAACGGGTGTGGGCATATTGATCGAGTTACCTAGTGTTTCGTATTGGGCTTCTTCTTGTAAGTATTCGGCTTTCTTTTGTTCAAAGACTTGGGCGGCATCGGCCATCGCTTGGTAAGCGTTTTGCGTTCTTTCGTACTCATCTAAGAGCATTTCTTCTTTCATCACACGTTCTTTTTCAAGCATCAATTGTTGACGTTGAGCAATCACAGGATTGACGGGTACTGAAACGCTAGATGGAGCGACATTGGGTGTAGACATTTTTATCTTCCTTAAACAGTTTAGTTATATAATCATCAAGTTAATCGTGCGTTCTCACGCATCTCTTATAAGCTTAAACACCAACAAAAAAAAAGTTGTGCTAGTTTTCTGAAATTTTTTTCAAATTTTTTATTCTAAAACAATTTATACCACTTAAACGCTTAAATGTCCTATGAATATAGCCATCTTTATCATTCTCTTAGCTCTACTTTTATTTCATAGCCGAATTTAGATTTTTCTGAACAGTAAGCTAGACGAGGAGCCTATAGTATTTTAAATAATTTCCCCTACAGTGTCTATACTTTGTCGCTACGATTATTTTGTTCAGTCATGTAGGTCTATCTACACTTCTTCACAAAAAAATCTAGGCTCCTCGTCTAGCCTACTGTACGGAAAACTCTTTAAAACACTATAGATTTTTTAGTTTGGTTATGTAGGTTTGACTACACGCCCGCACAAAAAAATCTAGGCTCCTAAAATACACCTATACGCTATTTAATCCTTTAAGTGGTATCAGTCGTTTAAAGGGTATGAGAAAGAAACGAGAAACCCAAAAATCAGGAGTCTTCAAATATCACTTTCTAAATAATACGAGCCGACCAGCCTAAAGGCTTGTTAATCACTTGGCTTTTGCCTAAAAGTGGTGAAGGACGAACGCCTACCAGCTGGTGCTTTGACTTGTTTCCCGCTTCCTCAGGCATCGCAAGCAATCGTGAATTGGGAATTAACGGCAACACCACTTCAATAAAGACCGTTTCTTGCTTATAGAGTTCAATAAACTGTGCTTTATTTAATGCCAAGTCTTCTGGCCATTGAATCATACGTCCTTCAAACCAGTGATCCATTTCTCGATACAGTAAGAACAGGAACTCTTCATCATACGCAATTTCTTCTAAGCATTCCGTCCAAGCGTCTGCCGTGAGAAAATCACCAAATCGAGACTCTAAACATAAGTTGCCAAAGCCCAGCTGCTCAGAATAACGCTGAATTGTTGCTAAAAAGGCGACGCCTTCACGTATGACATAGTGTAAGGCAACTAAATTACTGACATTCCCTTTTAAGTACAGGTAGTTTTCCACAATGGAACGCCACACACGTTCTGCAAACGCATTCATCATTAGTTGAGGATAATCCGTTGCGGAAAGTGCCAAGGTATTTAAGGTAAACGGTAACCTTAGCTTATGGGCATTTGAAACATGGTGCCATTGTTGTAATACCGAAGCACTAGGTGTTTTGAGTTGCCGTCTAAGACTGGCGATATAATCGTCAATGCTTTGTGACAAGACTTTATAACCATTGAGCTGCCCATTGTCTGACGCCCCTAAGATCGCCCCTAGCATTTGAGCATTCCGATCCATATTTTTCATTTGCATGTGGCTGGTAAACACATCACTTAAAGGTAAGGGGGCAATGTCGTCAAAACCGCTTTTAATGTAAATCTGCTGAGTGATGCTGTTTAAAATAGGATTGTCTAGAATCATGCCATGAATAGGTGAAATATACACACTCTCTTGAGCGTCAAAGGTGCTAAAGAGTTGTGTGAGGTATTGCATGCGAATGTATTCAGCGAGTTCTAAGGCATGTTCCATAGATTCGGGGGAGGCTTGGCAGATCAGCGTATTATTTTCAATACTGTTTTCCATGTGGAGCTGCGTTAAATTACGCACAAACCCATTTTCCACCACATAGCCTGAATCCAAGTTTTCCATTAAAGCACTGACGGCTGAAATACCCAATTCCACGACAGGCACTTTATAATAAGACGATAAGGCTTCTAAGTGGGGTAGTATGCAGGTGGCTCCTAGGCATTCGCTATGTTTAGGACTAAGGAAAATTGTCAACAAAGCTGAAGCCAAAGAAGGATGCGACACCAACATCGCCATTTGATCTTTAAGATCTACGTTGATTTTAGGGTCGTGTAAAAGGCTTACTAGAACAGACATGGCATGTAAGGGACGAGGCACTTCTAAGTAACGACATAGTGAAATAGAGCTTAACGCCACTTTAATGCTGTGATCCAACGCATCATGGAAGCCTTGCTTTTCTAAAAAGGGCAAGCCCCATGAAGCCACCGCATCGACGGCTTGTAACTCAATGTCATTAAACGTATAATCTTGTTCGAGTACCTTGAGCAGGTAATTGATTTTCAGGCGGATGGTGTGCTGGTGAGCTTCTGAAAGTTCTAGGGCATGGTAGGCTTCAATACAGGGGAGCCATCGTTCTAAGTTGTCGTAGAGATCCAAGGCAACAGGTTGTAAGCGTCTAAAAAAGAGCTTGGCTTCATCTACAAGCCGACTCATTGTTTTAGGGGAAAGAGTGGGGATTTCTTTTATTTCAGGTTGTAGAGACATCATTGATTAAGGCTCCAAATTTTGACGAGAATAGATGTTTCTTCTTTCGGCAATCGACGAACTTTTCTGAAGGGTGTCCTTTATTTGCATGAAGAACGATCGTCTAATACCATTTCAAAGATTGAATAGCGACTAGGTGGATTCTAGGAGCCTAGAATAGCCTACGGTCTGCTTAATTCTTTAAAACACTATATTTAAAGGGTATAGCCAAATTGATAATGTCCTGTACAGAAAATATTAAAGGCGACGATTATCCTGCCCTGCGAACCTCAATAGACTGGGCTTCATAGCCCAAAGTGTTCAACTCAGCTTCAATACGATAGCGAATCCATAGTTCCACAGGAGCTTCTAAAACAGTGGCGATTTCAATCGTTTTAGAAAGGCTCGGCAACTTAGTGCCTATCTTCATGAAAGTTGTATTCTTTTGAACAGAGTACAGCAATGAGATATTTTGACCTGTGTTTCGGCTGAAGACACACTAATCTCATAGTCTTTACTCAAACGTCGTGACCCATTCATCCAACTGAATGTACGTTCTACCACCCA
>CANGYO010000016.1 GCA_947458095.1 Vampirovibrionales bacterium
ATAGTGTTTTAAAGAGTTTTCCGTACAGTAGGCTAGACGAGGAGCCTAGATTGTTTTGTGAAGAAGTGTAGATAGACCTACATGACTGAACAAAATAATCGTAGCGACAAAGTATAGGCACTGTAGGGGAAATTATTTAAAATACTATATACTACTCTTCCATGTTAATAGACGCCACCGCCTGCACCTTCACATCAGGGATGAGTTCACTGTACGCCAAAACCACCGAATTGGGGAGGTGCCTATCTAACAGCTCAAACAAAGGCAAACGAATACGAGGCGAACATAAAATCGCAGGAGGCCTGCCGTAATGCTGTTGCACCATGCGAGACGTGTCACTAATCGCTTGAATCAACTGTTGCACCTGCATCGGATTCAACAGGAACATGACCCCTAGTTCCGTGCGTTGGCAGGCTTCATCCAGCACGGTTTCCCACTCGTTTGACAAGGTCGCGGCTAAGAGTTGCTTGGTTTTATCTGCATGAGAAATACAGATTTGACGCCCTAAGGATGCTCTCAATCGTTCTGAAAGCGTGTCGGATTCTCGGCTAAAACGGGCGTAATCACTCAAGCGTTCAAAAATAAACTGAATGTCTTTAATCGACACTTTTTCTCGAATCAGATTCACAAATATCTTGCGTAAGTCATTGGGCGTCAACATATTCGGCACAAGTTCTTGAATGACACTGGGGTCACTGCCTCGCATCAATTCCATGAGCTTCAGTACATCGATTTTCGTCATGACATCATCGACGTATTTAATCACCACCATTTGCAAGTGAGCAATCACCGCATCGGTGGATTCTACCGCAACCGTCTGCAATTGTTCAGGAATATCGGCTTGAGCCACCCACAAGGCAGGCACATTCAAGGCAGAATCCGTGCCTTGAATGACTTGGGCAGGCGGAGCCACACCGTAAGTGTCAAAATAACTTTGCAAAATCATGTAATACCCGGGGTAAACCTTGCCTGTAGCGACAGGGTTGCCTCGAATGGAAATGAGGTATTCATAAGGTTCAATTTCGGTGGAATCCATAATGCGGATGTTGGGTAGAATGAAGCCGAGTTCATCGGTTAAGCGAGTCCGCAAGCCTGCAATTTTACCGAGCAACTGCCCGTCTTGTTCAGGGTCAGCAATTTGAAGGAGGCTTGCTCCCACTTGAAGGCTTAACACATCGACGCCCATGCGTTCGTACATGCGGTTGGGATCAATCATTTGTTGCATGTTTTCTTGCACTTCTTGCAACTCGCCCATTTGAGCCTGCACATCACTGGTGATGAACACACTAAACGCCATGCCCCCTAGAATCAAGGCAAATAGCACAAAAGGCCACCAGCTCAAACCTGTAATCGAAGAAGTCACCGCAATAAAGAGCAAGAACATCGCCGCAAAAATAAGACCATACGGCTTGCCACGAAACTGTGTGAAGAAATCTTTCGCCAAACTGTCGGAAACACTGGTGGTACGAGTCAGCGTAATCCCAATCGCCACCGACATAATCAGGGCAGGAATCTGTGAAGCCAAGCCGTCACCGATTGTTAGAATGGTATACTTGTTGACGGCTTCCATAATCGGCAAGCCCTTCATCAAGACCCCAATGGCAATCCCCCCCACGATGTTGATAATCGTGATGATAATCGCCGCAATCGAATCCCCTTTAACGAACTTCATGGCACCATCCATGGATCCCAAAAGCGACATTTCCCGTTGCAAGTTTTCACGCAATTGTCGTGCTTGATCAGGTCCAATAAAGCCTGCGTTTAAGTCGCCATCGATCTGCATTTGTCGGCCGCCCAAAGAGTCGAGTGCGAATCTCGCCCCAACTTCCGCCACACGCTCCGACCCCTTGGTAATAACCATAAAGTTTACAGTTAAAATGATTAAGAACAAAATCGCCCCAACCACCATATTACCACCTGTAACAAATTCCCCGAAGGCTTGCACCATTTGCCCCGCATGCCCGTGTGCCAATACCGCCCGAGTAACCGCAATCCCCAACGCCAATCGAAACAGGGTAGACACCAAAATCAAAGACGGAATCGCCGCCAAATCCAGAGGTTGCTTAACGTACAAGGACATCATGAGCAAGACCACGGAAAGGCTGATGTTAAAGGCAATGGACGCATCCATAAACCAATCAGGCAAAGGCACCAAAATGATCAAAATCAGAATAAGCACGCCAACAACCAGCAATATCTCACTAATCGGTGGAATCGCAAAGGCGTTGTTTGGAGGAGCGTCGGACATCATCATTTGAATGGATTCGTTTCAGTTTTGGCGTTTATTCATTATAGAGCATGAACATTACATTAGTATAAAGTATGTTGAAAGTTTTAATGTTCGTCGAAGGAAGGTACATCCCACGTTTGGAGGGTAGCATCGCCTTCAAGCAAGTGATCAAACTCGGCTTCGGCGGAAGATTGCGAAGCGATCGCCACATTCGGCAAGCCTAAAATCTTGCGAATCATGTGAAGTTGCGTGGTAAACGTCGCATCAATCTGCCCGCCCGATGTTTCCACAATACAACTGCCTAAATCCACTTCGGCGTCGCCCACCACAATAATATGCCGTTGCACTTCGCCTTGCCACGTTTCTTCATGTTCTTTAATATGTTGACGCAAAAATTTGACATCGCTGGGGTGGACTTTGAAGACGACTTCTTTTTGGGTGCGATCCACCTTGCCCAAGACATCCAAGGCAATGCCCACGACCAAGGCTCGATCGCAAGACAGTTCGACCTTAATCAAACGCTGGGCGATCGCCATTGCCATGGGGGCAATGTCCTGCACGGATTTTTCAAGCACTTGGCTTTTAATCGTGTCCAACTGGTCTAAAATCTGCCAAATCGCTTTCGATGATTCTTCGGCGTCTTTCATGCCTTCGGCATAGCCGTTTTGCTTGGCTTCTTCAAAGCCTACGTGATACCCTTGGGGATGCCCATCTTGAAAGCCTTGCATTTGCCCTGCTTGATAACCGACTTGATAGCCTTCCTGATAGCCAGCATTATGGGCGTCTTGAAAGACGGCTTGCGTGTCGACAGGCGGCTCGTGATCGCTACGACGGCGGTTGTATGCAACAGCACCTTGCGATATGCTTTGCGGTGGGGGGGCTTCTTCCCAAACCAGTTGATTGAGAAAATCATCATCCGACGCCGTGGGAGATGACGGCTGCGACACCCCTGCCTGCTGATGAGCCACTTGTGCTAACCACGGCGGCAACGGCTCGCCAGTGGGAAGCGTCCCCTGACTTGTGGGGTTTTGTGAGGCGTGTTGTGAACGAATCCGTTTAATGAGGGGCATAAAGTTTATCTCTCAAAAATCTATTTAAGCAAGGATGGTGTTGTAATAGTTGAACAGAGCCTGTTCGAGTTTAGGCGTCCACTGCGGGATTTGATTATACCCGTTGGGGTGCTTATGCACAAGTCCCGCCGTCTTAAATAAACGTTGTATTTCAGTGCGTTCGCCTTGCATCAGGCTTTCTAGCACGCTTCGGTTGTCTGGGCGAGCCAAAATATCACACAAGGCGTGACGCAGACGTTTTTCTTGGGCATGGGGATCTTCCGCTACGGCTTTCACGTTGCGTCTAAACTCGTTGAGCTTTTCTAGCACTTCATTCATCGGCAGTTCTTGGGCGATATTTTCGATCGTCATGTAATGCACAATCTGATTAGCAATTTCTGCTGGGAACTGATTCAACCATTCATTTTGAACAGGGGGGGCTTGCGTCGTTAAAAACAAAGCGAGTGCCGCCAATTTAAGTTGAACATGCTTGGTTTTTTGATGCGTTATCGTCACAGGCTTTGGCTGAGGGGAATACACTTGTTCATAAGACGGAAAATTTGGAGCATTTTGAGGCGACGGCATGGCGTGAACAGAGACTTGGTGGTTCACGGGTGAAATGGAAGCATCTTCAGGCTCGATAAAAGCGTCTTCTTCAAGAGGACTTTCAGCTTGAGGGGTTTTGTTAAAGCGATTCGTGGGAGCATCAGGCGGCATATCTTCTTGCCCAATTGGACCATGAATATTTTCATATTCACCCAAATAATGGTGTAAGGCACTGGCGACCATTTGCTCTATCCAGCTTTCAAGTTGTTCATCGTCAAACTGCAATTCGGGCGTCGCTTCTTGACCCACGGTTGCGGAAACAAACTGCTTGGCTTGAAAGAAGGCATCTTTCGCCAAACCTTGCAAAATGACTGATTTAGGCTCACCTTTTAGATTGTGTTCTTGAGCCTTTTCACTGGCATGAATAATTGCATGGGTAAATAGCGACAAAACCTTATAGCAATGCCCCACATTAAAGGCCAAATAAGGATCCTTAGGATCCTGCGGTTGAAAACCCGGTTCTTGCTGAAGTAAGCCCACCGCCACTTGAATAAAGTGAGCCGTAATATCCGCCGAACGTTTAATTTCACTGATATTTAAGCCTGAACTACTGAGGGCTTCCGTGACTTTCTCGGCAAACTCCACCGAAAGCGCTTCGGCGTTCATGGAAATAATCAAAGGATCCACAGGGGGACGTTTTGCCATGCGTGAGTCTCCTTGTTTTCCTTATTCGGCTGAACTTAACCATTGAGCAATATTCATATCCTGCGGACGAATCGCTGGTGCATCGTTGGACGCATTCTTCATGTTTTCATTCAATTCCTTCAGGGCATCTTTCAGTTTTTCAACGCTCTGTTGGCGGGTGCGTTCCAAGACTTGATGCTGTTCCTGCTGAGCTTGCATCAACTGTTCATTCAACTGTTGCTGATACTGTAAGTGCGTTTGCGTTTCTTCCGCATGTTGACGCAATTGCTGTAATTCGTTAATCGCCGAATCCAAGGTTTCTGCGGTATGCTGTGTCTTTCCACTATTGCCCATAAACATCATAATGGCAACCGCTCCAATCACGGTAATCGCCATCCATGGGAGCCACGTCATCACGCCGACGGCGGTTTCAGGGCTTAAGCCTGGTAATAAAAAACCTGCAGTATTCATGGGTGGTTCTGGCAAGGGGTCTTCTCCTGCTAAAGGCTTGGGATTTTCAAAATCGGTGCGAGCCAAGCTCACATTCATCGGATTGACTCGTGGGCTTGCAGAACGTGCAATCAAGACTTGTAAGTCTTCAGGCGGAGTATTGGGGTAGTAATCGTCATCAATGGTCACCGCAATCGAAACATCTTCCACCATACCGGGGACGCTGGTTTCCACCCATTGCGTATGCCCGTTTTGATAGCTCACTTCTGTGCCTTCACGCAAGTAACCGTCGTTACTGCTACTTTTAGACATATTTTCCATAGACTGCATGGATTGACCTATCGCCACTTTACTATCAAGTTCAGGGGGTAAAAATCCCGAAACAGGTCCACTGGCTTTGCCGTTGGAACTGGAGCTTCCGCCACTGCCACCGAGTGTTTCTTGAAAGCGTTGCTTGCTTGCCACCACGGATTTGGATGGATCAAAGTTCTGCACCATCGTTTCTTTGGGTGATTCACGCAAGAAGGTCGAAACCGTGACCACATAACGCCCTTCACCAATCAGCTTGTCGAGTTGAGCAGCGACCTTTTGCTTCATGTAAAAATCTTGATCCGCTGCCTTGTCTTGCAATTCTAAGGCGGAATCTAGCACACTATTATAGGTATTGCCGTTGGTGTCGGAAAGTGCCACATGCTTGGCTTCAAGTCCTTGAATACCCCCCACCATTAGATTGATGACGGCTCGTACCTTGTCTCGAGTCAGCCGTTCCCCAGGAGGCAAGGTCACTTGCACCGCCGCAGACGGAGGCTTACGGTCACTCGCAAAAAGCGTGGCATCGGCAATAGAAATCTTCACATGGGCATCTTCCACAGGGGGCATTTTGCGGATGATTCGTGCCAAATCGCCTTCTTGCCCACGAATGAGCTTGATTTGCTTTTCTTCACGGCTTGCCATCATATCGCTGGTGTCGAAGGCTTCCATACCGAGTTTGCCGTCCATTAAGCCTGATTGTGCCAGTGTAAGCAAGGCTTGATCTCGATCGTTTAGGGTGGCATCTTCAGCGAACATCAGCGACACCTTGCCCCCTGTGCCAGCGAGGGTATCGAGGCGGATGTCTTGGCGAGAGAGTAAGGCTCTGATTTCAACGGCTTTGCCTGCGGCGATGTCGGTGGCAAGGGAGAGCTGTTCTTCGGTGAGGAGTTTGGCGCCTTCATCAACCTTGACTTCTTTGCCTCCACTGCCTGCAACAGCGGTGATGATAATAATAAGCACAAGCAGAACTACCCCTCCGATGATGGAGTAGAAGAGTCGTTTATTTTCCATTAAGGCTTGCAATTGTGGAGGCACGCTAAAATCCCTAGCTTAAAATCGTATTCATCTAGTCTTATTTTAGCAAGTTCTCAAAGGTCTTTTCAGGATTCTTGAACGGCTTCCACTGTTTAGGGTATGGAATCAAAATAGCACAATTCAGTTTTGACTTGTTTTAATGCCATTATAGTTCGTGTATGAATAGGTTAAAAGGAAATTTTACAGAATGACGCTAAATGTTAATCATTATGGATCTAAGTACAATCAACGACTAGGCAAGGAGTCGAATACCCCTCAAGAAGCTGTCGTTCAAGATAGGCTTTCCCCACAAAGACCACAAGAAGAAGAATTGGTTCATATTACCCCCACATTTCGACATACTCGAACAGCGAGTGCTTTAGCGAATGGTGGCATGGCGGCTGGATTTATTGGAGGATTCGCACTTATACCTGTCATTTTTAGGCAGGCACACGAAAAATTGCCTAAGTGGTACAAGTTGGCGGCAATAGGAACGACGGCAGGGGTTGGGTTATTATTTGGAGCTTTGGGTTATTTTGACTCCAAAGGTCCTGTAAAAGAAGCCAAATACGACTATGAAATGACAAATGATGTCGATCTTATTCCAGTTAAAGGAACTGACGGTTATAGAGCCGTTTATAACGACCATAAAATAGAAAAAAAGTTAGACGCACTCGCATACTACTACTAAGGCAAGAAATAACAGACCGCCTGCGTATCGGTTTTTAGCAAGTTCTCAAAGGTCTTTTCAGGATTCTTGAACGGCTTCCACTGTTTAGGGTATGGCGTTAAAATATAGGCTTCTAGAATCTACCTATACGTTATTCATTCGTTTAAAATGATATAAGGTGTGAAAAGGGGCGTATTTACGACACACGAAATCCTTTTTTCGACACACAGAACCCTTCTTTTTGGCACACAAAACCCTTCATTCTGACACATAGAATCCCTTGTTTTGACACACAAAACCGTCGTTTCTGACACATGAAAGTCGGTTTTGTCATTGCGAGCGTAGCGTGGCAATCTGTAAAGGCTCCGTAAGTGGGGGGAGCCGATTGCTTCGTTGCAACGCAATGACCGTGTGCTTTCTATACTATTTTCAAGGAACCACTCTTTTTCAGTATGACCGATTTTCAACGCCTCGCCTAGTGGCTAAACCCCACGATTATTTTGTTTGGGATACAATCGAATAAAGTCACTTTACAGAATAGAAAGACACTGAAAATGCAAAAAGAAATGACCTTTTTATATTGTGATGAAAGTTGCCACTTAGAACATGATCATCAAGCCAATATGGTGTTAGCTGCTATGGCTTGTTCTCAAAAAAACGTGGCGAAAACGCATAAAGCACTTCGTCAAATCAAAGAAGCGTATGGCATGAAGGGCATTGATGTTAAATGGAATAAGGTTTCCCCTGCCAAACTAGAGTTTTACTTGGCGTGGGTGGATTATTTTTTTGATAATGACGCCTTACGTTTTAGAGGGCTTGTCGCTCACAAGGCTAATTTACAGCATGACCAGTTTTATCAAACGCATGAAGACTGGTACTATAAAATGTACTATTTTTTACTCGACCGCCACATTCATAATCAAGGATTTTTTCACATTTTCTTAGATATTAAAGACACCTGCGGTGCTCAACGGCGAGATAAGCTCAAAACAGTTTTATGTAATGCGAATCATGATTTTCAAATGGACTTAATTCGAGATATTCAAGCCGTGCATTCCCATGAAGTTGAACTGATTCAATTGACGGATTTATTATTGGGAGCCGTCATGGCTAATAACCGTCCGAATCCTCCTGAAAGCTTGGCTAAACAAGCCTTGATTCAACATATCCAAAAACGTAGTGGTTACACACTCAAGCATTCCACTCCGCTGGGCGAAGCAAAGTTCAACCTCTTTCACTGGCAAGCCAGAAAAACGGAGGCAAACTGATGCCTTCTAAACAAACAAATTTGCCTGATTGGTTACCAAAACCGCTAGAACTTAACCATCAAGGACTGGATGCTACTTGTCAAGAAGCGTACCTCATCTTTCGTAGAGACTTTATAGAGGTACCTTTTACCTTTAACAACAAACCCCTACATCTTTTTCATACGCCAGCTTATTTTGGTTATATTGAAAGTTTTTGGCATGTGATTACTAAAGAAGTTGATTCTAAAGAAAACTCTTTTCGTATTCCTGATTTTGAACGTGTTCTTCGTATTCCTTGGCTTCGTCCATTCTTAACGGATGGTTATAAGCATCAAGAACTTTTGTTGCTAAAAGAAGAGTTTAAAAAAGGATTCAAAAAACAAGTCTATGTTTGGTGGACAGAAGATATTGGACATTTATTTGTCTTAAAAGAACGCTCTAAGTGCTTTGAGCTAATTACTGCTTATCATATCAATCCTAAACAAAAAAGTTTTGAAAACAAACTCATTAAGCGTTATCAAATTTTACCAGTAGGTAATATCCCTATAAGTTCTAAAGATTGTATTGCATTTTTAAAGCAGAAAGGCGTTTCTTATTGCTAAGAAACGCCATCTATACTCCTTTGACAACATGGTCAATGAGCCTCACTAGTATTCTGACTCACTAGAAACATAAAGTCAAGCGAATGACACAAAAATACACATTTTATTCGATCTGTCAATTTTTTGTTACGTCTACCCCACAAGGCTGGTTGATTCGCTTGCCTTCAAAGCAATGTCGGATCGGGTGAAGCTCTGCGGAAAGTCGATCGCTTCAATCGCACCATACACCTGCGTTCGAGCCTCAAAAAGCGAATCTGCCACGGCGGTCACCGTCAACACACGCCCCACCACCGAAACCAGTTCCCCTGAAGGCAAGCGGTTCGTGCCAGCATGAAAAACGTTGACGCCCTTCGGCAAGGCATCAGGCAAGCGAATGACTTGACCTGTTGCATACGCCTGCGGATATCCTTCGGCTGCGACAACGACCGTCACCGCCTTTTGCGTCGGTTCTTGTAAGGCACGCACGCCTTGCCACGACGACAAATCACCCTTGGCTGAATCCATGAGCAACGCCAACACATCGATGCGGTCTTGCAATAAGGGCAACACCACCTGCGTTTCAGGATCCCCAAAGCGGACGTTGAACTCCACCACAAAGGGCTTTACGTTGGGGTGAATCATCAAACCTGCATACAAAATCCCTTTGAAAGGAGCCTTTTCCGCCTGCATGGTCTTCATCATGGGGTCTAAAATCGTGGCTTGAACGGTGGCAAGCAGGGCGTCATCCACAAACGGGACAGGGGCATAGGCACCCATACCGCCTGTGTTTTCGCCTGTGTCATTGTCGCCGACTCGCTTGAAATCTTGGGCGGAAATCAGAGGAATAGCAACCGTACCGTCGGCGATCGCCAGCAGGCTCAATTCCACACCTTCGAGAAACTCTTCAATCACCACAGGGCTATGCTTCGCTTCCGCACGAGCGAGGGCTTCATGTGCTTCCGCCAATGTTTGGGCAATAGTGACGCCTTTACCAGCCGCTAAGCCGTCTTCCTTAATCACATACGGAGCCGTAAATTGCGACAACGCTGTTTCCGCTTCTTGAGCGTTCTTGCAATAGGCATACCCTGCGGTGGGGACGCCTGCCTTTGCCATGATCTGCTTGGCATAATGTTTGGATGCTTCCAATTGAGCCGCTGCTTGAGACGGTCCAAAAACGAGGATGCCTTTTGCGACAAGGGCATCGACGACGCCTGCCACCAGCGGAGCTTCGGGCCCTACCACGACAAAACTAATATCTTCGGCTTCGACAAAGTCGAGGACGGCTTGCACGTCATCGGCTTTCATGTCCACGCCTGTGGCGAGAGTGTAGCATCCTGCATTACCGGGGGCGACAAAGAGCAGGGGGGCTTGGGGGCTAAGGCTAAGGGCTTCTAGGAGGGCGTGTTCACGTCCACCACTACCGAGGACTAAAACCTTTTGCGTCATGTGTTGAATTCCTTCCGATGGGGTTACTTATTTTAAGATAATCATACCTAAAACATGAGCATCCTTGAGGTAACAGTTTGTAACGTCTTCAGACGGCAAAAGGGGGTTATGGTCGAAAGTATTGAAGAGCTTTTGCTAACGAGCGAATAGCTTCGCTAATCGCTTCAGGGATGCGACGAAAATGTCAACTAAAATAATACTTGACATCATTATTTTAGATAGTATTATGTATCTATAGTCGTTTTGGCTATTGCTTCTTTTTTCTCTTAGTTCGCTCAATTGTAATTTTGAAAGGTTTATTTATGAAACTTAGTGCTTTACCCTCATCACCTTATGCGTCTTCACGAGTTCAGCCGTCCGCTTTGTCAGCGTCAACGGGTCGTGTACGCCTAGCCCCCCCCCAAGCAGAAGTCCAGCGGTCGGGAAACCGTATAGTCTCTGGAATAGCTATCTTGAGTGTAATTATTAATTTGCTTGGTCTTGGTAGCGTTATAATGCAAAGGGAAGTGATCCAAAAGCAAGGAGCCCTTATGAAACATCAAGGAGCCCTTATCAAGGATTTAAAAAAAGAATTAGAACAATGTGTGAATGCCCCCGCTGTCGATGAGTCCCGATTGGACATTTTTAAAAGACCAGAAAGTCTCAAAAAGCCGAACTAATCGCTTCAGGGATGCGTCGAAAGGGCTTGAAGTTGGCATCGCAGACGACGCAGACGGTGGTTGACTCGTAGATCAAGGTCTCCGACCCGTCCGCTTCCAAACGAAAGACAGGTTGCGAAAAAATCAAGCGAGGTCCCTTGATCTCCACCGATGTGCGGACTTCAAGGGCATCACGCAGTTTCGCAGGTTTGCGAAAGCGAACCGTTTGTTCCGCCACAGGATACACATAACCTTCTTGGGGCAACTGCAAGTCTAAGCCAGCGTCGACCATCACGGCATCCCGAGCCTGTTCCAGCCATTTGAGGTAATTGCCGTGCCACATCACGCCGTAACAGTCGGTGTCGTAAATATGCACCTTAAATTGCAGTTTAGAGACCTTCATCTGTCGATGCCTCCTCTTCTATCACACTTGAGGCTTTGGCGAGTTTTTCCGCTTGACGCTTAAGCTTTCGCTTGGCGTAAGGCGTGAGCTTTTTCGCCGTGGATTCCGCCACCGTGTTTTCTTCTTCTAGGAAGCTATCTAAGCCCTTGAGCGTCAAGCGTTTTTGGGATAAATCCACCGCTTCGACAAAGTGAGTTTCAAAGGGAATCAGCGTCACTTTTTTAGACGCCTTCATCGTCAGTTCGATGAAGTTTTGATCGCCTGCGTGGGTCGCACTAATAATCGCCGTAACCTCTGCCACCGCTTCGGTGGATGTGGTCGTCCAAACATCTAAGCCCACCAGCTCATAAGTGCGGAAGGTGAAGGCATCGGTGATTTTGGGCAGTTGGGCTTTTTCGATGTGCAAGGTCGCCCCAATCCACGATTTAATCAGTTCAGGCGTATTCCAGCCTTCAATCTGCAAGGTCAACTTAAACGGTTCATAGGCTTCCGTTTTCGTCAGCGTCACCCATTGCGGGACTTTCCCCTTGTTGGGCTTACCTTCAGGCGGACGAATCCATAAGCGTTTGGCGGTAAGGAGCCAATCAGGTTCGGCATCCGTACTGCGGACTTTGACATCGGTGGTGACGCCCACGGCTCCCATAATTTCACCCACTTCGACCCAGTCTTGGGCGGAACTTGGAAAGTTTGGAGCGGTTTCGGTTTTTGTTGCGTTTGTTTCAGTCATAGTGATTTATCCTAAAATGGCGGTAATCACGCCGTCTTTCACGAGGATTTCCGATCCCTTGAGGCGGTCATAAATGTTGTCTCCCACATTAAGGGTGACGCTGTCGGTGACGTTTCCTGTTGAAACGTAAGTGCCATTCGGCGTATTGGCTAAAAGTTCTTGGCGATTGAGTACTTCTTGTTTGAGGGTTAGGAGTTGCGTGACTTGCTCGTCAAACTGTTGTTGCAAGTGCATTTGAGCCAATTGCTTGTCTTCATTGCTTAGGTTCGATTGCACAAGTTCATTGAGGCGTGCTTGAGCGGATTCTCTCATTTGCTGGATGCTGGCATCCACCGTACTCAGTTCGGCTTGGTCTTCTTTCATGGCTTTTTCACGAAAGCCATCGGTGACCATGGTTTTCACCGTGAGGTCTCGTTGGACGGTGATGCTTTCTTGGGAAGCGAGTGCTTGCATAGGGATTTCCTTTATAGTGAATTTTATTTTGAGATATATTCTTGCGGACGCACGACCGTGTCGAAGTCCTTGCTAAAATCATAAGGCGGATAAAACACCCCTTTTTCTGTGATAATCCCTGTAATCAAATCCGCAGGGGTCACATCAAACCCAGGATTGAAAACCGCCACACCTTGAGGCGCCGTCCATGTTTCGCCGATCTGCGTGACTTCAGACGCACAACGCTCTTCAATAGGAATGCCTGATCTATCTGCCAAAGTCGGATCAAAGGTCGAGCTGGGAGCCGCAATGTAAAACGGCACGCCGTGTGCTTTGGCGACTAAGGCTAAATTATACGTACCGATTTTATTAGCGGAATCGCCATTGGCGGCAATGCGATCCGCCCCTGTGATGACGGCATCCACCATGTTGTTTTGCATCATCAGCCCGCTCATGCCGTCGGTGACGACGGTGACAGGAATGCCGTCTTGCATGAGTTCCCACGCCGTGAGGCGTGAACCTTGCTGACGAGGGCGAGTTTCATCGGCGTAAACCATGGAACAGCGTCCTTGGGCGAAGGCTTCACGAATGACGCCCAACGCCGTGCCGTGACCACCTGTGGCTAAAGCCCCTGCATTACAATGCGTGTGAATACGTGCGTTTTCAGGCAACAATTTAGCCCCGTGGCGACCTATCGCCAAATTGGCTTCGATGTCTTCTTGATGGATGTGCAAGGCTTCCGCTTCGAGCTTCGGTAGGGCATCGGTGAGGCTGAGGGCGTTTTCTTTGACCAGCGAACGAAGCAGGCCGTTCATGCGATCGACCGCCCACATGAGGTTGACGGCGGTAGGCCTGCTTTGACGCAGGGTTTTTATTTCTCGTTGCAGGTATTCATAGGCACAGTCGGCATCGCCAGCGTCATGCACGGCATTTCGCACGGCTAGCACGACGCCATAGGCAGCGGCAATGCCGATGGCTGGTGCGCCTCTCACGATCATATCGACAATGGCGTTTGCCATTTCGGGGGCGGTGTGAATGGGAACGAACTTGACTTCGGTGGGAAGCAGGCGTTGATCCAGCAATAAGCAGGCATCAGGCGTGAGTTCAACGGCGGGGGGCATGTGGCTAAATGAGGTCATGGGTGGGTCACCTTATATGTTGTGGGCGTTTACTCAAAGCATAACAGAAACACACGGCATTTCAAAACAGGTTAGCTCGATGCTTTTTGGCACAGACTGTAAACTTTTGTAACATCTTCTTTCTAGCATAGCAACAAAATTTATGGTTTGGGGGTTAATGCTGGTAAGAAATGGATCATGTGGATTCATTCAAAAAATGTGGAGTTAAGAAATTATGATGTCTTTTTTAGGTTTAGGAAATGTTGTCAATGTATTTAGAAAGGGGGGGGGGCTAATGCTACTAAAGCAGTAAGCGATCTCGCACCTGCGATTACAAAAATAGAAGACCATCCTAATTATGGGCTGCTCAAACAGCGTTGGGATAAATTTCACAAATTGGGTAAACAGAATGCTGATCTTGCTAATCAAGCAAGTATGTTCGCCAGTGGAAGTGTACCTTTAAATCCTAGTAAAACAAGAGAGTTGTCAGAGTCAGGCGAGTTTCTTCCAGGAGGATTAGGTGTTGGTGATTGGTATGGGATGTTAAGCTATAACACTGACGCAAAAGCCTTGGCTTCTACACAGGAGGCTCTACAAAGGATTTCTGAAGGAAAAAAGGTTGCGACTATGAATAAAGTCGATCCTACAAATCCTTCTTTTTCTAGGCGTGGTTTGAGTCATCAAATATCTGCCAGTGACACACTTGATATGACGGATGCTCAAATTAAGATGTTACTTCGAGGAAAACCTTCAGGGTTAAAATTACAGACTAACCTTGAACACCGTAAGGCACTTGCAGGTCAAGCCAACGATGTTTTAGAAAACTCTAAACTCCAAAGAGCTGACATTTCTAATCAAATGGATACATTATTTGAGTCCAATAAAAGCCTAAGAGAAGGCATGGAAAACGATATTCAGCAATGGAATACATCACCTGTGGCTCCGCCAAAGAAAGGTTTTTTTGCTGACTTTAAACGTCTTTTTGGATTTAACTAGACCGTTTTTTTGCCAAGAAAACCCTAAAACAACCATCGGGTGGGATTTACGTCTCACTCGATTTGGTTTTTCTGCATTTTATAAAGGATGTTCGCAAAAATTGCTTGTTTCACTGTAAAGTCGTGCTAAACTGGGTATAGACGCCCTAAGTCTTCATTATTAGGACTTCTTGCGTCAAAATATGTAGCTAGTTTAGGAGATTTAGGCAAATGATGAACGCCACAACTGAAAGTCCTGCTTGCCAATTGAGTGCGGATGGCTCACAACAAGTGAACGTCCCTATTACGGTGGCTCGTGGAGACGGCATCGGCCCCGAAATTATGGAAGCCACCTTGAAAGTCTTGAAAGCCGCAGGCGCAAGAATCGCCATTGAAGAAATCGAAATCGGCGAAAAAGTTTACGGCCGTGGGCATATGTCCGGCATTGAAGAATCCTCTTGGGAAAGTCTTCGTCGCACGAAAGTCTTTTTGAAAGCCCCTATTACCACGCCTCAAGGCGGTGGTGTAAAAAGCTTGAACGTTACGACTCGTAAAACCTTGGGCTTGTACGCCAATGTGCGTCCTTGTGTGAGCTACTCTCCATTCGTCGCCACCAAGCACCCCACCATGGATTTGGTCATTATTCGTGAAAACGAAGAAGATTTGTACGCTGGGATTGAACATCGTCAAACGGATGAAGTGTATCAGTGCTTGAAATTGATTTCTCGCCCTGGAACCGAAAAAATCGTTCGCTATGCGTTTGAATATGCTCGTTTGCATAACCGCAAAAAAGTCACCTGCTTTGCGAAAGACAACATCATGAAGTTGACCGATGGTCTCTTCCACAAAGTCTTCGACGAAGTGGCGAAAGAATACCCTGAACTTGAAAACGAGTTCTGGATCATCGATATTGGTGCAGCGAAAATGGCTGATACCCCTGAAGCCTTCGACGTCATTGTTATGGCTAACTTGTACGGCGATATTTTGTCGGATGTTGCGGCTCAAATCGCTGGATCTGTCGGTATTGCGGGTTCCGCTAACATTGGTGAGCATTGTGCGATGTTTGAAGCCATTCACGGTTCTGCGCCTCGTCGTGCTGGTCAAAACGTGGCAAACCCCTCGGGCTTAATGTTGGGTGCGGTGCAGATGCTCGTACACATCAACCAGCCTGATGTGGCGACCTTGTTCCACAACGCTTGGTTGAAAACCATGGAAGACGGCATTCACACGTATGACATCTACAAAGAAGGTGTTTCTAAGCAAAAAGTCGGTACGCAAGAGTTCGCTCAAGCCGTCGTCGATCGTATCGGTCAAAAGCCTTCCACCTTGAAAGCGGTGAGCTATCAAGCCAACGTGGTTGAAGCGGGTGAGCCGAAGAAAACCTATACGCCTACGGTTCCTGCCAACAAGCAAACCGTCGGTGTGGATGTGTTTCTTCATGTGAAAACCCCTACGGATGTTGAAGCGTTGGCGGTTAAATTGCAAGCGGCTCAATTGCCGAACTTGCCTTTGAAACTCATTTCAAACCGTGGGCAAAAAGTATGGCCTCATGGCTTTGCTGAAACCTTCCATACGGATCACTGGCGCTGTCGCTATGAAAACAAGGAAGGTCAGTCGATTTCTCACAAAGACATCGTGACGTTGCTTGCTAACGTGGATGCTCAAGGTTTGGACTTCATTAAAACGGAAAACCTTTGCACCTTTGACGGTGAAATCGGTTGGACGGCGGCTCAAGGCAGCTAAGCCTTAGACTGTGAATAGTCTTAAAAAGGGATGCTTTTACGAGCATCCCTTTTTTGTTTTCTTCCCTCTCTACATCATATAAACGACCCCCTTGCAGTTTGCTTATCACTCTCTCGAAAGAGGCTTAAGCAGGGTACGGATACCCTCTAAGCCAGAGAGAATTTCAGGATGAACAGCATTCCCCTTCAAAACCAAAGCACCATTGCAGGCTTAAGCACCACAGGCGGAGCCGCCGCTGCCGAAGCCCGCATCAAGCAATTGCAAGTGCTTAAAGCCACGCTCACCCAACGAGCCAATGCTCGAAACTTGCCGATTAATCGAGACACCTTCAAACTGTTGCTTGAAGAAGAACTCCAAAAAGCGGCTGCTCAAAAGGGATCTCCTGCCAGCGTGCCGATGCTTCCCAAGGCACCGACACCCTTGAATCCGTTTAACCCACCAGAAGCGAAAGATGCCGTTAAAGCCAATAGCAAACTAAAGCCCTTTCCCTTTGCAGGTAACGCAAGTACGGTGAAGGCGTTGCCTAGCGTGTTACCCCCTAGCGTGCAGGCTCGTCGGGATGCCTTTAGTGACGACATCGTGAAGATGTCTAAAAAATACGGCGTGGATCCGCTTTTGGTGGATGCCGTCATTCGCCAAGAATCAGGCTATCAGCCCAGCGTGGTGTCTCGTTCAGGGGCGATTGGTTTAATGCAACTCATGCCCAAGACCGCCGCAGGCTTAGGCGTTGAAAATCCGTATGACCCCATTCAAAACATGGAAGGCGGTGTGAAATACCTTGCTCAGCAGTTACAACGCTTTGGGGGCAATGTATCGCTTGCTTTGGCGGCGTACAATGCGGGGCCTAATACGGTAGCCAAATACGGCAACATCCCCCCCTATGCGGAAACCCAAAACTATGTTCGCAAGATTCTAAAAAACTATCTCGCCCAAAAGTACAACCAATAATTTTACCAACCAAAAGGAAATATCTCTATGAGTTTCAATATCGGAGCGATCAGCTCAATTCCAATGAATACGAATCAAGGTTTGCTTGGCATGGGCGGACACCTCGCCCAAACGCAAGGCCTAATGAACGGGCAAGCCTTCCAAGGCGTGACGATGCCCCCGCATTTGTACGCCCCCACCATTACGCCGATGAACAGTGTTTCAGGCGTAGGTTCGTTTAAAGATGTGATGTTAAATACGGTGAATGGCGTGAACGCCACGACCAGTAAGCCGAATGATCTGATGCGTGAAGCGATGGCTGGCGGTAAGGTCGACATTCACGATGTCATGATGGCAAACACGCAGTCTGAACTGGCGATTACCCTAACGTCGCAAGTGATGACCAAAGTCATTCAGGGCTACGAAAAACTCAGCCAAATCCAGATTTAGTAGGTGTTTTCCTCCCTCCCCTTTAAGGGGAGGGTTGGGGTGGGGAGTAGATGTAAACACTGGATTCTAGGCATCCCCCCCCTCTCCCTAGCCCTCTCCTCAAGGAGAGGGAACAGGAATTAGAAAGTTTTACTAAATCGCCTTGCTGCCGACAATCATCGCCACGGAGCCGAACCCCAACCGCTCGATGCGGACATCCACCAAGCCTAAATCTTCAAACAACGCCTTCAACCCTTCAGGCGATTCAAACGCTTCCGTCGATGCTTGCAAGTATTGATAGGCTTCCTTGTCGCCCGCTAAGAGTTCGCCAAAACGAGGCATCACATGCTTGAAATACCACGAAAAGCAGGGCAGGCTGGTGATGGGGGCGGTGTCTAGGTTGATGATGCGTCCGCCCGCTTTCGTGCATCGAATCATTTCCGCAATCGTTTGGCGAACATTAGCGACATTGCGAAGACCAAAGCTAATAATACTAGCGTGGAAGCTATCGTCGGCAAACGGCAGGTGCATGGCATCACCTTGCACCAAATGGATGTTTGAAACGTTCTTATAACGATCTTTCGCCACGGCTAGCATTTTCTCGCTAAAATCGAGTCCTGTGACTTGACCTACTTCGCCCACATAAGGACGCATCAAGCCGAGCAGGTCGCCTGTACCCGTACAGACATCTAAGCCGTGTTGGTCGTGGGAAAGTTGAAGGCAGGCAACCGCATGGCGTTTCCAACCCCAGTGCATGCCTAGGGAAATAATATTGTTCAAGGCATCGTAACGTGTAGCGATGCGGTTAAACAATCGTTGGACGAAAACAGGTTTTTCTTCAAGGCTAGGGAGTGTCATCATAAAATCCTTTAATACGCACGCAAACGCTGGGCGTAGCTGTGCAACAAGTCGGCGCCGTATTGGGCACCGTTGAGTTCTTTTGCAAAACGAGCAAAGCCTTCCGCATTGCTTTGAAACCAGTCCATTTGCAAGAGCAATTCTCGCAAGGTATCCCCTAAGCTTTCGCTCGTCAAATCAGGATATTCCAGCTTTAAGCCCATGCCTAAATCCACCAAACGCTGGGCATTATGTTCCTGCTCGATCTGTTTGGCATCTGGCACCACCACGCAAGGCTTGCCTAAAGTCATCAGCTCCATCGCCGAACTATGCCCTGCTTGCGTAATCACCGCTTGAGCCGCCTTAAAAAACGACGAGCAGTCCGTGATCGTGGAATGTAGCGTAACATTTTCAGGCATGGGTTGACCGTCATTGGGGACAAAGGGCGTCAAAACGGCAAAATGATACTGCTGAAAATCAAATGCCATGCCTAAAACGGCATCAAACAAAGGCCGCCGATACTCATGCCCCCCAAGGGTCACCACAATTAAGACCTTGCCTTCGGCTTCAGGCAGTTCTAAAGGCACCACCTCATCAGGATCAAAGGTCACCAAAGGACCGAGAAAATGCGTCCGTTTTTTGACCTTGGGCTTCAGGCTCAAGTTTGGCAGGCACACCGTGTAAGGTGGCGGAAAATCAGGGATCAAAATCTCTTCCGCACTACAGAGCCAAAACTTCATGACCCACTCAAAGCTCACGCCGAGCAGTTTCACCAGTGGCGTGTCTTTGGCGAAAAACGGATAAAACGCCGATTGATTCGTCAAGACCAAGCACGGCACATCCATGCGAGAGGCTGCGACGACTGGGGCAATACGACCGTCGGCAACCACGAGCGTGACGCCATAATCACGAATGAGATCCATTTCTTCTTGCACCAGCTGATTGAAATTGAAGACGGCACTTTGCGTATTGAAAATCGTCGCACCGACATCAAAACCGCCGTTACTCCCCACCAGCTTGAGTTCTTGCGGAATGGGGATGCAATGATAGCCCAAGCCCTTCATGCGATCTAACGCAATGCCGTAGGAGCCGATGATGTATTCATGCGGTTCAAAGGTTTTGGTGAGTGCCATGGCTCGGGACGAATGCCCAAAGCCTTCGCTCGACACGGAAAAGTAGATTTTAAATGGAGTATGCGATCGTTTTTTCAAGTTAAAAGATGTCCTTCCAAGAACACAAATTGAAATTTTCTATGTTATATTTTGGTAATTTTTTATATCTTTCGAGACAGTAACATGAGTAGATATTGCCCAAACTAAAATAACAATTTGAAACAGCGGTATGAAAAAAAGCAGATTACCTAAATTCAAAAACAAAGCATTCCAATTTAGATAATATAACCAGAAACAGAACAGCAACAATAATGAGACTAGTACATAAACAATTTTCACAATATGTGAAAAGTCAAAATTATACCATATTTTTTTATATGTTGAGACAAAAGTCTGCCTTTCGCTCTCTGAAGATATTTTTTTAAGACTTAATAACTTAAGAGTTCTTTGTACATGAAGTTCTTCGGCTACTTCATCTTGAAGAGTCTCTAAAAATTTCAAATTGGGCAAAAATATAATTACTAACGCCATAATAGCAATCGTCAGAAAAGTAGATAAAACAATAGAAATTTCATGCCCGCCTAAAAATTCAGAAAACCTTTCTGATGAAAAAAGTACATAAACCAAAGCAAAATAACCTGCTAACACTTTAAAAATAAGATTGGTAAAGTACTCTTGTTTTTGCAAACAAACATCCAGTTTTTCTTTACAATAAACTAAATATTGTTCTTGATTTATATCGTAAAGATCCATTTGCAAATACCTATTTCAAGCACTACACGTCTAGGTTAGAAACCTTGTGGGCGTTGGATTCGATAAAGTGACGACGAGGCTCCACACGCTCGCCCATCAACACATCAAAGAGCTTGTCGGCTGCGACGGCTTCTTCCACTTCCACCTGCAAAAGCGTCCGTGTTTCAGGGTTCATGGTCGTATCCCACAACTGTTGAGGCATCATCTCGCCCAAGCCTTTAAAGCGTTGCAAGCCCATGCCTTTTTTGCCACGCTCGTCAATAAACAACTTCAAATCACGCAAGCTGTAAAACAGGCGTTCTTCCTTGTCGTTAATCTGCACTTTTAAGCCATTGGCGGCTTCAGGATTCAAGGTACTCGGCATTTCAGGATTCCAAGTCGACAAGGCTTCAAAATCACTGACCAAGCGGTCAAACTCGTGACTTTCGAGCATGAAACTATTAAGTTCGCTCAACAAGGCATCTTCAAGCAAGTCCACATGCTTACGACGATACACCAAAATCGACGCGTTCACAGGCTTCGGCAATAACGCCAACTGCTCCACAACTTCAGGAATTTGAGGAGATTTTGCCCCTTCAGAGGCTTCTGCATCCAACGTTTCAGGTAACTCGGCTAAAGTCTCTTCTTCAGGTGCATCGTCTTCTAAGCCAGCGACATCAAAGCGATATTGCGGGAAGTTCGCCGTGAGCTTTTCCGCTAAAGCATTGACGGTTTCCGCTTCATGGAAGACATTGGCATCCACTTTATCCGAAACCAGCGTCAACAAAATATCACTCGGTAAAGCATCCAAGATATAAGAATGACGAGCCGCCACATAACGACTGATCATTTGAAGCGTTTTAATCAGCGATTCCGCTTCCACAGACGCCGCACGCTTAACATCCCACAGCACAAGGCTATTCGCCCCACGCTTGTTCACGAGCTGATCCAAACTACGGTCATTATAAAGGTAGCTTTCTTCACGACCCACCGTCACCTTATATAAAGGCGGTTGAGCAATGTAGATATACCCATTGTCAATCAAGGGGCGAGCGTAGCGGAAGAAGAAGGTCAAGAGCAAGGTGCGGATGTGCGCCCCGTCGACGTCGGCGTCGGTCATAATAATGATTTTGTGGTAACGTAGGCGATCCATTTCAAAGTCGTCTTCAATGCGTGAAATGTTGATGCCCAACGCTTGAATCAAGCTTTGAATCTCGTTATTATTATAGATTTTGTCGAGTCTTGCTCGTTCGACGTTTAAGATCTTGCCTCGCAAAGGTAGAATCGCTTGAAACTCACGGTTACGCCCTTGCTTGGCTGAACCTCCCGCAGAATCACCCTCAACGATGTAAAGTTCGCAACGTTCAGGCTCACGATTGGAGCAATCAGCGAGCTTACCGGGTAAGGTGCTATTTTCTAACGCCGACTTACGACGAGTCAATTCCCGTGCCTTACGAGCTGCTTCACGAGCCTGTAACGCCTGCACCGCCTTCAAAATAACCACTTTGGCGGCTTTCGGGTTGAGTTCGAGCCAATCTTGCAAACGTTCCGACACAACCGACTGCGTAATCCCCATGACTTCGCTATTGCCGAGCTTTTCTTTGGTTTGCCCTTCAAATTCAGGGTTTGGCACCTTCACCGAAACAATCGCCGTCAAGCCTTCACGGATGTCATCGCCCGTGAGGTTGGTATCTTTTTCTTTGAGGATGTTGTTTTTGCGTCCGTAATCGTTGATGATGCGGGTCAAGGCGTTTCTAAAGCCTGTGAGGTGGGTGCCTCCGTGATGCGTGTTGATGTTGTTGGCAAAGCTCAACACGTTTTCGCTGTAAGAATCCGTGTATTGCAAGGCAACTTCGACACGAACGCCGTCTTTTTCATCGTCACAATAAAAAATGCCGTCATACACGACGTTTTTATTTTCGTTCAGATAGCTCACATAACTGCCGATACCGCCTTCATAATAGAAGGTTTCGTTAAAGTTACGAGCCGTATCCGTATAAATAATTTTAAGCCCTTTGTTCAAGAACGCCATTTCACGCAAGCGTGTGCCGATGATTTCGCCGTCGATGACGGTGGTTTCAAAAATATCGCCATCCGCCCAAAAAGTGGTTTTGGTACCTGTTGTGCTGGTTTTACCGACCACTTCAACAGGCGTCTTCACTTCCCCACGAGCATACGTCTGCTTATGAACTTGCCCGTCTCGGCAGACTTCGACGATCATGCGTTCAGACAAGGCGTTTACGACCGAAGCCCCTACGCCGTGCAAACCGCCTGAAACCTTATAGCCACCGTCTCCAAATTTTCCGCCAGCGTGAAGCACCGTATGCACGACTTCAAGAGCCGAAACGCCGTCTTCTTTGAGTGCCACAGGAATGCCCCTGCCGTTGTCTTGCACGGTCACAGAACTATCGTCATGCACGGTGACATGGATTTCAGTACAGTAACCTGCCAAGGCTTCATCCACGGAGTTGTCGACCACTTCATAGACCAAGTGATGCAAACCACGTTGGCTCGTTGTACCAATGTACATACCGGGACGCAAACGAACAGCTTCTAAGCCTTCTAGCACACGGATTTGATCCGCCCCATAATCGCCTGAAGAGGCTGTTGAGCTAGGCGTGCTTGCAGGAGGCAAAACCGTTGAATGAGAGGGATTAAGCGTGGTGTCTTCATTTAAAGTCATGTGCATGATTCTTCCTTTTTAGCGTCCAAAATCTATAGAAGGCTCTGCGAAAGCCTTTTGTGGGAGGGAGATTGCCACGCTACGCTCGCAATGACGGTGTGTTTTTTGAGTTTCGCAGAGCTTTCTATAAAGTCATTATACCATGCACATAAAAAATGAACGAACTCATTTAAATAGACGAGACAAAACGATACAAACCACGTTTTTTCAGCCTTTCCTTCGTCTAAAGGTGTAGGATTTGTAGATCTTAGGGTTAAAGTCTGCGTTTGGGGTATTCCCATTTGTGTTGTTTTGCGGTACAACTAGAGTATCGAATCAATGAGTTCAGCGTTTCTCGAAATGCTAAGCTCCTTAGATTTACATTTATCATCTACATTGTCCTCTCCCTCTTCGGTTCGCCCTAGAGGGTTTTTCTTTTCGAGTTACCCGTTAGGGTAAGGGCTTTTTTATTGGGTGGATTCCAGTCTAGCGCTGTTTGTAATGTCGACACTAGCTCGGCTATTGCGATATTGTTACAATAAGACGTATGCGTTTATATGACAGGCTTCTAGCTTATTCCGCCCCCAATCCGATGCCTTCATTAGCCCTTTACCCGCTGGTTGCAAGCTTTCAAGGCATAAAACCCCGTCGCCTGTTTGAACGCAAATACCCTGTTTATTGACGTCTAGCACCTGCCCTGCGGGTGCGTCACTGAATTCAGTCCCTTCCACCACCGAAACCGTGCCGAGCTTTAAGACCACATCATCAAAGGTCACTTTCGCACTTGGAAAAGGCGTCAAGCCTTGGATGCGTTGCTTAATCACTTTTGCCGATGCCGTCCAATCGATCGATGCGTCTTCTTTTTTGAGCTTAGGGGCAAAGGTCGCCAAAGCATCGTCTTGCTTTTCAGGGGTAATCGTCCCATTTTCAAGCCCTGCCAAGGTTTCCAGTAAAACATCGCCAGCCAGTTGAGCCAGCTTGTCCGACAGGGAACCTGTCGTGTCGTCCGCTTCAATGGGTAAGCTCCGCTTGAGGAGCATATCGCCCGTGTCGACGCCTTCATCACTAAACATGGTCGTTAAGCCTGTTTCCGCCTTACCGTCTAAGACCGCCCATTGAATCGGGTTCGCCCCTCGATATTCAGGCAATAAGGACGCATGCACATTGACCACGCCTTTTTTCGGCGTTTCCAGCACGCGTGGGGGAAGAATCTGCCCAAAGGCAATGGTGACAATATAGTCAGGGGCAAGGGCTTCTAAGGCTTGCATGATGTCGTCTTCCTTACGCAGGCGTTCAGGGGTCAACACGGGTATGCCCTGCGTTTCAGCGACGATTTTGACAGGCGACGGCGTGAGCTTTTTCCCACGACCTGCGGGGCGGTCTGGTTGGGTCACCACCGCCACGATATCGATGTGAGGGGCGTTTAACAAGGCATTCAAGCACGGCACGGAAAAGTCGGGGGTTCCCATAAACACAAGTCGTAAAGCGGGCATTAGGTTGTCTCCATCTCGTCTTTATTTTTCCTAGTGTAGCAGAAAAAAGGCGTGTGTTGCAAAATGAAATCATGGCGAAGCAGTAGAAAAGTCAATTACAAGCAAAGTGGATTTATCCTAAAGGCACAAAAATAAATTCAGAGCGTTTTATAGAACTATAGTATTTTAAATAATTCCCCCTACAGGGCCTATACTTTGTCGCTACGATTATTTTGTTCAGTCATGTAGGTCTATCTACACTTCTTCACAAAATAATCTAGGCTCCTCGTCTAGCCTACTGTATGGAAAAATATTTAAAACACTGAGGATACAGAGAAATAGCGAAAATATTATGAGTGGCGTAAAAAGTGAGGAAATGGAGTGATTTTTCCTGAAATTGCCTCAATTATACCCCTGAAGTCCCTCTATATCGTCTATTTCCTAGAAAAAGGCACACTACC
>CANGYO010000017.1 GCA_947458095.1 Vampirovibrionales bacterium
GCGGTGCTTCAGCTTGGTATTCGCCCACGTTTTTTGAGCCGCCTGAGCTTTGTTCAAGCCTTCTTGAATGGCTTGGGGCGTGGCGAAAGGGACTTGGAAGAGCAAGGCTCCTGTGGCGGGGTTAAATTTTTTGATGCTTTTAATTTCGGACAAGGTTTCATTTTTCGGCATAGACGTAAGACCTTATTTTTTGTTATAGTGTTTCTTAGTTTACTTGATATTGACGATTTTGTCATCTTTACTAGTAAATCTTAAAAAAGGATACTGTTTAGATGCCCCCCTTATCAAGTCCCCTTTTCTACAATATATCGCCCACGCCATGGGGATACGCCCTCGCCTTAATGAGCGAAAAAGGCGTCACGTTTTTGGCGTTTGATGAAAATAAAATCAACCTAGAGACGTATCGAGAACGTGAGGCTCCCTTTGCCAAAGCGATTAACCCCGACAGCCCACAAGCGGACTGGGTGCTTGCCTTAAAAACGTGGATGCCTCAACGTCAAACAGAGATTAAGCTTCCTTTAGATCTTCACGGCACACCCTTTCAAGCCTCTGTTTGGCAGGCGTTGCGTGAAATTCCTTATGGTGAAACGTGTTCTTATAGCGAGCTGTCTGAACGTGTCGGCAAGCCTAAGGCGATGCGAGCCGTGGCATCGGCGTGTGGAAAGAATCCACTGGCACTGCTGGTACCGTGCCATCGGGTGCTAGGCAAGGGCGGTCAAGTGAGGGGCTTTCGTTGGGGACTTTCGATGAAAAAAGCTTTGCTAGAAGAAGAAACGTAACATATCTTAAATTTCTGTGTCTTTTTTGAGCGTTTGTTATAAAATAGACACATAAATGTATTGATGTGAAGGAAAACGCAAGATGATGGCAGCCACCCCTAGAAACGAACGCCCCTTTGGTGACGGTAAAATTCAAGGTATTTCCATTCACGAAGAGATGAGACGCTCCTATATCGATTACGCCATGTCGGTTATCGTCGGGCGTGCCTTGCCTGACGTGCGTGACGGCTTAAAGCCTGTGCATCGACGCATTTTGTACGCCATGCACGAAATTGGTTTGGCTCCTGAAAAATCGTTTAAAAAGTGTGCGAAAGTCGTCGGTGAAGTCTTGGGTAAGTATCACCCCCACGGCGATACATCCGTTTACGATGCCTTGGTGCGTATGGCACAAAGCTTTGCGATGCGTTACCCTGTCATCAACGGTCACGGCAACTTTGGCAGTATCGAAGGCGACAACGCCGCTGCGATGCGATACACCGAATGTAAATTGCAAGCCGTTGCTGTTCCTATTCTGCAAGATATTGAGCAAGACACGGTCGATTTTGTGCCGAACTACGACGGCAGTGAAGAAGAGCCTAGCGTTTTACCGACTCGCTTGCCGATGTTGTTGTTGAACGGATCAGGTGGTATTGCGGTTGGGATGGCGACGAATATTCCGCCGCATAACATGAGCGAAGTCATCGACGGTACGGTTGCCATGATTGACAACCCTAAAATGAGCAATGACGGCTTATATCAATACATTAAGGGCCCTGATTTCCCTACGGGTGGGCAAATTGTCGGAACCGCAGGCATCCGTGAAGCGTTTAAAACAGGTCGTGGTTCGGTGAAAATGCGAGCCGTCGTCAGCATTGAGCAAATCCCTGGAGGCAAAGGGCGTCAAGAATGTACGGCGATTATCGTCACCGAGATTCCTTATCAAGTCAACTTGACGACACTCACCGAAAAAATCGCGGAACTTGTGCGAGACAAAAAAATCGACGGCATCCGTGATTTGCGAAACGAAAGCGATCGGGACGGTCTGCGTTTAGTCATTGAACTCAAGCGAGACGCCAAGCCTGATGTCGTGAAAAACAACCTTTTCAAATACACCCAGCTTCAAACCACGTTTGGTGTGAATATGCTGGCGTTGGTGAACAATCAGCCTCGATTATTGTGTATGACCGATATTTTGAGCGAGTTTATTGAGCATCGTGTGGATGTCGTCGTCAAACGCACCAAGTTTGAATTGCGTAAAGCCGAAGCCAAAGCCCATATTTTAGCAGGTTTATTGATCGCCTTGGGTGATTTAGACGCTATTATCGCCTTGATTCGTGGAGCCAACAGCACGGAGATTGCTCGTGCTGGCTTGATTGAACGCTATAGCTTAGATTTAGAGCAAGCCAATGCGATTCTAGAAATGCAGTTGCGTCGTTTGACAGGTTTAGAGCGTGAAAAGATCACCAATGAATACGACAGCTTGCGTACGGCGATCGAAGAATACAAGTCCATTTTGGCAGATCGTCAAAAAGTCTTGTCTATTATTAAAGAAGAACTCATCGAATTGAAAGATCGCTTTGGGGATGCTCGTGTGACGAAAATTATCCCTGATGAAGGCGATATGTCCATGGAAGACTTGACGCCGAACGATGAAATGGCGGTCTTTATTACTGAAAAAGGCTACATTAAGCGTGTGCCGTTAGATACCTTTGAACGTCAAAACCGTGCCACTCGTGGCAAAGGAGCCATGAAGACTCGTGAAGAAGACGATGTCACTCATTTTTTCACCGCAGGGATGCACAATCACCTGCTTTTCTTCACCAGCCGAGGCGTGGCACACTCGCTGAAAGTTTACGAATTGCCTGAAGGTAGTCGTCAATCGAAAGGGCTGGCGTTGATTAATCTCTTGCCTTTGGAGCAAGACGAACGCATTACGGCTGTTGTGCCTGTGATTGAGTTTAGCGAAAACGCCTATTTGGTGATGCTCACGAAATACGGCTGGATCAAACGGATTGAGTTGTCTAACTTTGAAAACATTCGTCGCAACGGCTTAATTGCCATTAACCTTGAAGACGGCGATGTCCTGAACTGGGTGAAAACAGCGGAAGAAAGCAATACCGTCTTTATTTCCACCAAAATGGGTATGGCGATTCGCTTCCAAGCCACCGACTTGCGTCCGATGGGACGTACCGCTCGTGGAGTGACGTCGATGAAGCTTCGCACAGGCGCAGGCGACGAGATTTGCTCGTTTAGTATGTTACCTGCCGACAACGTGGAAGATACGACCGAGATTCTGTTCATCACCAATGACGGTTACGGCAAGCTGGTGCGTGCCAGCGAGTTCCGCAAGCAGGCTCGTGGAGGCATTGGCCTGATTTCGACCAAGTTCAAGAATCGTGACAGTCGACTTTCTAGCACCTGTACGGTGAATCATACGCATGAATTGATGATCGCTACCGCCAACGGTGTGGTCGTTCGTATGGCAGCGTCTAGCATTAGCCAGCAAGGACGTCAAGCCACGGGTGTTCGGATTGTGAACTTGGACGCTGGTGACTTTGTCGCCAACGTCACCAAGATTGTCATGCTCGACGCCGATGGGACGCCTGAAGACGACGGCGAAGAAGCCTAAACCATTTTGTGAAAGGCTTAAACGGAGCAACCCCTTCATGTTAATTCAAGAGACTCGTCCGCTTTTACGGCATTCAGAAGATCGTGGGCATACCCAGTTGGATTGGCTTAGTAGCTTTCATACCTTTTCGTTTGGTGATTATCAAGACCCTCAGCATCATAGTTTTGGGCATTTGCGTGTCATCAACGATGACATCATCAAAGCAAACAGTGGTTTTGGCACGCATCCCCACCATGACATGGAAATCATTACGCTCGTTTTAAGTGGGCAGCTTGAACATAAAGACAGCCTCGGTAACGGCTCAGTTATTCAGGCAGGCGATGTACAACGGATGACGGCAGGCACAGGCATTCGCCACAGTGAGTTTAACCCCTCTCAAACCGAAGACGTCCAGCTATTACAAGTGTGGATACTTCCTCACACGAAGGGGCTGACCCCCAGTTATGAGCAGAGATCCTTTAGCGATACATCACAAGGAGGGGCTTAGTGCTTGCTGGCGTCTGAAGACGGACGACACGCTTCGGTGACAGTTCATCAAGATGTATCTTTGTGGGGGACGCACTTGTCTCAAGCCGAATCCGTGACTTACGAACTTGAATCAGGGCGAGCCGTATGGCTACATGTCGCCACGGGGGATGTAGAGATTAACGGAGAACGACTTCGTGCAGGCGGAAGCATGGGGCGAGTGGAAACGGGTTCCCTTGAGCTGAAGGGGCTGGCAGAAACATCCAAAGTATTTCTCTTTGATTTAACTAATACCAATTCACAGTTTGAATAGCGTATAGGCGGATTCTAGGAGCCTAGACTCGCAGATGTGTGAGGTGTACACAAACGTACATAAGCACATCGAGAATCGTAGCGACAACGAAGACGTCAGACGCTATTTAAACTGTGAACTGGTATAAAGACGGTGTCGTTTAAGCAAAACCACAGACCCCAAGCCCATGCCAATACTAATTGTTGCCACCCCATACGGACGTGACTCGTCGCCTTCGGCGTGTAAACGATGAGCCAACGTACAAACGCTCCGCAATGCCGTCGCCCCCATAGGAGAACCCAAGGCTAGCGAACCCCCTCTTCGGTTGAGGCGACTATCGCTAAAGGCATCCAAGCCTAAAGCATCACACTGCAATATATAGGCAGACGCAAAGGCTTCATGAAACTCAAAAGAAGCGACCTCATCAAGGGTTAAGGCGTGTTTTTTGAGCAGTGCGTTCAGAGCCTCTAAACCTGCTAAGGGCATGGCAGCAGGGGGGGTGGCGATCTGAATGATGTCAACGAGTTCAATGGCGACGTTTTCGCCATAAAGACCGTCACAAAAGGGGGCAAGCACGGAAGAAAGCACCGATCCTGCCACGCCATCCGCATAAGGAGCCAAATGAGCAGGCGTGTGAATGCCTCCCTGCCTGACAGGCTTTAATCGACCCACGGTTTCAGCACTTAAATTAGGACGCACGCCTTCATCTTGATCTAATAGTAATAACCCTTGACTATCGTAAAGAGCCACGCATTCCCGACGAGCATGGGCTTGATGTTCAACGGCTCGTTGATGCGATTGCAAGGCGACGGCATCGAGCCTTTCACGAGAAAGATCTTTCGCTAAAACATCTGCATGATGCAACATCGAACGCCCTGCGACACTACCTTCACGCTCTTCAAAAACAGGATGCCTAAATCGCCACCCAAAGGTACTATCTTCCCAAACGGCATTTTCGTCAATATGCGGAGGCAAGCACGCCAAAGGGGATCGTGTCATTTGTTCGACACCGCCTACCCACAGGGTTTGAAAACGATGTGTTTTCAATTGTAAGTAGGCATATTCTAAGGCGTGGGTACTGCTTCCGCAAAGGCTATTAACGGTAACGGCTGGTGTGATTTCTGGCAGGTTTGAAAGTAAAACCGCCAAACGTGCGATATTACGAGCATCTTCGCCTGCTTGATTGGCACAACCTAAGTAAACCGATTCAGGGCAAAAATGGGCATGATGATTCAAAAGTTGTACAACTAAGTCGTCTGCTCGTAAAGGGCTTAACGCCCCTTTGTACTTGCCTAAAAAGCTACGATGTGTGGCGTGTATCCAAATAAAGGTGGGCATGTAGCGGACTTTCTGTAAAGGATTGTAACAGTTTGTTTAAACGGACTCAAGTTTAATCAGGCTTTGCCGAAACAACAGCTGGGAAGAAAACTTTTTCTTAATTATACACGCTATATTTGTTGGGAATATTCAGAGAAATCAGATAAGACAGGAAGAATAATATCATTATGTCAATACAGGGAAGCTCTTACACTGCTCCGCAGGGGACTGTGAACAATACAAATTTAGGACTCAATACGCTCAATACCAGTTCGTATTGGGACACCCCCGCACCGAATTTATTAAATACATCGACAAACTCTCCGCTCTTAGATTTTAGTTCTAATAGCACGGGGATTTCTAATTTCCAAGCATCATCACCGCCTCCGTTAAACAGTAATACCAGTATGACGCTAGGCGAATTAGCCAAACAATATCAATCCCCACCAGAAAAGACGTCTACTGTCGCTGGCACCCCAGCCCCAGCTACCACGGAAAAAAGCAGTAGTAGTAATGCTTTGTCAAATCCTTTAGGCATGGTAAGTCGGATTATGAAGGGCAACATCATTTCAAATGAAGAAATTTTTTCCAGCGTCGATGAAGGATTGTTTAAAGATGCTGGCTTAAACGAGACTGCTCAAGTAGCGATTAAGGGTGAACGTATTAAAAAAATAGGGAAGGATGATCAGTTTGGCAATACCCCTTATGCTTCAGTGAATATGAAGAAAGCCAGTTATATGTCCATTGCTCGTTACGACTTACCTTTTGCGTTAAAGTTACAAGAAGCGGATATACAACGAGCCATCAAAGAAGAAGAAAAACAAATGGCAAAAGTCGAAGAGGCGGCAACAAAAGAAGCTCCCACAAAAACGGAAACTCCAGCCCCAGTAGCGGCAGTTCCAGCTCCAGCAGCTCCGACTCCAGCCCCAGTAGCGGCAGTTCCAGCACCAGTAGCTCCGACTCCAGCTCCAGAATCCAAAAAAAATATTGAAAAAGAAGCTAAAAAAGACGATCGTCCGTTGGATTTGGAAAATTCACAAGAAGATAGAAAAACAGCCGTCGAAGCCGCCTACCAGAAAATACTAGGACGTTCTGTTGATGGTGCTGGAGAAAAAACCTATACAAATAATTTAAAAAAGGGTTGGTCTATTGAACGATTAGAACAAGATCTGCGTCGTTCAGATGAGTATAAAAGTAAGAAAAAATAATCGCTTCGCTTTCAGGCTTTGAAAATATATTCCCATAAAGCGTATGTTTTGTGTACAATGGACAAGGACTTACATTAAGGGAAGGTATGGTTTCAACATGATTCAAGTGCAACGCAATAAGAATATCCGCAATTTCTGTATTATTGCCCATATCGACCACGGTAAATCGACCTTGGCGGATCGCTTACTTGAGTTTACCAACACCATTGAAAAACGCATTATGCAAGAACAAATGCTCGATTCCCTTGATTTAGAGCGTGAACGGGGCATTACCATTAAGCTGAACGCTGCTCGTATGGAGTTCACGTATGACGACACCGTCTATGTACTGAACCTCATCGACACCCCTGGGCATGTGGACTTTAGCTATGAAGTGTCTCGCTCATTAGAAGCCTGCGAAGGAGCCTTGCTCGTGGTGGATGCCACACAAGGCGTTGAAGCCCAGACGCTCGCCAACGTCTATATGGCACTCGATGCCGACTTAGAAATCATCCCCGTCATCAACAAAATCGATCTGCCTAGTGCGGATGTGGATCGGGTGAAGAAAGAGATTGAAGAAGTCATTGGCATTGACGCGAGTGAAGCCATCTTATGTTCCGCCAAAGCAGGCATTGGGATTGAAGAGGTCTTACGAGCGGTGGTGGAACGCATTCCCGCCCCTGTGATTGAAGACGACAAACCCACACGAGCCTTGGTCTTTGACAGTTATTTTGACAGTTACATGGGCATTATCGCCTATATTCGGGTCATTGACGGCGAAATCCGCAAGAACGACACCATTCATTTCATGCAAAACGGAAGATCTTACGAAGTGGCGGAACTGGGTACCTTGGTGCCTCCGCTAAAAATCAAGCGAGACATCTTGCATTCAGGGGAAGTCGGCTATGTGGCGGCGTCGATTAAGGAAATTGGGGCGTTGGTGGGTGATACCGTCACCACAGTTCGAGCCAAAGCCAGCGAGGCTTTGGACGGCTATAAAGAAGCCATCCCCATGGTCTTTTGTGGACTATACCCTGCGGACAATGACGATTATGTGGAACTCAAGGAATCGCTCGCTAAACTCAAGCTCAACGATTCTTCCATTACCTTTGAACCTGAAACCAGTGAAGCCCTTGGTTTTGGCTTCCGTTGTGGCTTTTTGGGTTTGCTTCACATGGAAATTATTCAAGAACGCATTGAACGAGAATATAATATCGGCATGATTCGCACGGCTCCCAGCGTTATCTACAAGGTGCATACCATGAAGGGTGAAGTCTTGGATGTGTCTAACCCTGCAGAAATGCCTGATGCAGGCAAGCGTGACTTCATTGAAGAACCCTATGTTCATGTCAGTATTATGTTGCCTCAAGAATTTGTCGGCACCATGATGGAACTGGCTCAAGATCGTCGAGGGGAGTTCAAAAACATGAACTACATCGACGAAAAACGGGTAAGCTTGGAATACGAATTGCCCTTAGCCGAAATGGTCACGGATTTTTACGATCACCTCAAAAGTCGTTCCAAAGGCTATGCGTCGATGGATTACACTTTTTTAGATTACCGCCGTTCTAAATTGGTGAAGTTGGATGTCATGCTCGCTGGTGAAGTCGTCGATGCCTTGAGTGTCATCATCCATGAAGACAAGGCGTTTTACATGGGTCGTGCCTTGACCGAAAAACTCAAGAAGTTGATCCCCAAACAAATGTTTGAAGTCCCGATTCAAGCGGCGATTGGCAGTCGAGTGATTGCCCGAACCAACATTAAAGCCATGCGTAAAAACGTGCTAGATAAGTGCTATGGTGGGGATATTAGCCGTAAGCGTAAATTGCTTGAAAAGCAAAAAGAAGGTAAAAAACGCATGAAGGCGGTGGGGCGTGTAGAGGTTCCTCAAGAAGCTTTTGTCGCCGTTTTAAGCCTCGACGACGACTAATACCATTTAAACGATTAAATAGCGTCTGGCGTCTTCGTTGTCGCTACGATTCTCGATCTGCTTATGTACGTCTCTGTACACCTCACACATCTGCGAGTCTAGGCTCCTAGAATCCACCTATACGCTTTTCAATCGTTTAAATGGGATAATGTAGTGTTTTATGTTTGATTTGAGCAGGTGCTTGGACGTCTGCTTGTGCAACGATGCTTTAAATCAACACTTCTATCGAACACTATACCAAAAAACACTATTCCAAAACCCCTACACTCAAACCTCACCTCCCGATGCGATTTTTTGAACCTTACGAATCATCTTTTTTCTCGCTGATTTTGTCATTCTATAAAAGGGTTTTCACTGGCAAAACCGTCAAGGCTTTTGAAAAACCGTTACACTTATAAAAAGGTATAGCTGAATTTAGAGTTTTCTGTACTTAGGCTAGACGAGGAGCCTAGATTATTTTGTGAGGGCGTGTAGAGCGACCTACATAACAGAACAAAATAATCGTAGCGACAACGTATAGACACGGTACATGAAATTATTAATTCGGCTATAAGCTCTCCACAACAGGGAGCCAGGGAGAACACAACGCTTATGAAACATGGGTCAACGAACCACACATGGCACGCCGTTATTTTAGCAGGCGGCAAAGGCACACGCCTGCGCCCCTTTACGGACAAATTGCCCAAACCCTTGGTGCCATTAGGCAACATCCCCATTTTGGAATTGATTATTAAACAACTTAAAATCTACGGCTTTAAGCGAATCACCTTGTGTGTTGGGCATATGGCAGAATTGATTCATGCCCATTTCGGCGAAGGGCAGAAGCTCGGCATTCAAATCGACTACACCTTTGAAGATTCTCCCTTAGGCACCGCAGGACCCTTGGCGTTTTTGCCTCAACTGCCCGAAAACTTCTTGGTGATGAACGCCGATATTGTCACCGATTTAAACTTCAAAGCCCTGATGGAAGAACATATTCACAACAAAGCCGTTGCGACGTTGGCGACCTTTCAACGCACCACGCAAATTGAGTTTGGCATTTTAGATTTTGTGAATAATACCAATGAAATCGCAGGCTTTAGAGAAAAGCCCACCCTTGTGCATTCCGTGTGCATGGGGATTCACGCCCTCAATAAATCGGTGGTGGACTATATTCCCAAAGGCGAGTTTTGCGGTATTGACACCCTTGTCACCCGATTGATGAACGACACCCACACGGTAAGAGCCTACAAATTCGACGGTTACTGGCTCGATATTGGTCGCCACACCGATTATGAAACGGCTCAACGTGATTTTGAACCCATGCGTCACCGCTTATTGCCGACATCCAAAGCAAGTAAAGCCCTCGCTGAAACCGATTTTGTTTCTAGGGTGAATTCAAAAAAAGTGCAGAAATCAATGTCGTCCAAACCTAAGCTAAATCGATTAAGCAAGCTTGACCTTAAATAAGGCTTGTCCGTATTCAACAGGTTGTCCGTTACTGATGAGGACTTCGACAACCGTACCCGCCACATCGCTTTCAAGTTCGTTCATTTGCTTCATGGCTTCTAAAATACAGATCGTCTGCCCCACTGAAATCGTGGAACCTTTTGGTGCAAAGACTGGCGATTCAGGGCTTGCGGCGGCATAGAAGGTGCCGACCATTGGTGAAGTCACCGTATGTAAGGACGCATCTTCCACAGGAGCAGAAGGACTGGCTGGAGCCGTTGGGCTTGGTGCAGGAGCCGTCAAGACAGGAGTCGTCGCCACAGCAGGCACAGCTCCACCGATTTGGTGAATGGTGTGCGACACAGACGAAGGCGTTTTAATGGTGATTTTTTTGTCACCGTCGGTAATGGTAATTTCAGCAAGGTCTTTTTCACGAGCCAAATCGGCAAGGGCTTGAAGTTGTGCAATATTTAAATCCATGAAGGGCATCTCTTTCTAAATAAGGGGATGACGATTTGTCTATCATACATCAAGCCCCCCCAAACTATCAAGTGTAGAATCTCTGTAAAAGGGGAAATCGTCATTGCGAACGCAGTGAAGCAATCTGTAGAGACTTCGCAAGTGGCGAACAGATTGCCACGCTACGCTCGCAATGACGGTATTTTTGATGCTTTTGCAGAGCCTTCTTCAGAAAGTTCACTTGTCAAAAAGCCGTATTAGCGGTTTAATAGAAGGTATCAACAATTGAGGAGTCTCCCCACATGTCTTACCCCAACACCATTCGAGTCGCCCATAGCCCCGATGCCGACGATGCCTTTATGTTTTACGCCTTGGCTCAACACAAGGTCGACACCGAAGGCTTGAGCTTTGAACATGTCCTAAAAGATATTGAAACCCTCAATCGTGAAGCGGCGGTGGGTACTTACGAACTTTCCGCCATTTCCTATCACGCCTATGCCTACTTGCATGAACAATACGCCATTTTCCCTGTCGGCTCTTCCATTGGGGAACAATACGGTCCTGTACTCGTCGCCAAAACGCCCATGACGCTTGAAGCGGTCTTGGCATCGGGCAAGCCTGTGGCGATCCCTGGTGAACAAACGTCCGCCTACTTATTTTTAAAATTGTACTGCCCTGAACTGCCTACCGTAAAAGTGCATTTTGACGAGATCCCCCAAGCGGTTTTAAACGATGAGGTCATTGCAGGTTTGGTGATTCATGAAAGCCAAGTGACCTACACCGAAGAAGGCTTGCACAAAATCGTGGACTTGGGCGAGTGGTGGTTTGAAAAAACAGGACTCGTTTTACCACTGGGATGCAACGGTATTCGTCGTGACTTGGGCGATGAGCTGATTCAAAAAATCTGCCGTGTCTTGTATCGTTCTGTGAAATGGGGATTAGACAACCGTGCCGAAACGCTGGCAGGCTGCCAAGAATACGCCCGAGACTTGCCTGAAGAAAAAACGGACAAATTCGTCGGCATGTACGTCAATGATTTAACGCTGTCGATTACCCCTGAAATTCGTGAAGCCGTGACCTTAATGCTCAAAGAAGGCTACGAAAAAGGCATCATCCCCACGCTTGTGACGCCTGAATTCATCGACTTTCAAAGCCCTGTAGCAGTCTAAGCCATGTTTACAGGACTCATTCAAGGCATTGGCAAGGTCATTGGCATCACGGCGGTAGATAAAGGTGTGCATTTAAAAATAGAAGCCCCTTTGCTCGAAAGCCCCTTAACATTGGGTGCCAGCATTGCCTTAAACGGCTGTTGCACCACCGTGACCGCCTTTCATGTGCAGGACGATCACCAGACCTTTGAAGTCACGCTATCGTCTGAAACCTTGGCTTGTACGCAGTTTCAGCACGTCACGCTAGGCAGTCGTCTTAATCTGGAACTGCCTTTATTACCCACGAGTCCTTTAGGCGGCCATTATGTCACAGGGCATGTCGACGGATGCCTTGAGGTCAAAGGCATCCGACCTGATGGTGAATGTTCGATTTGGATGATTGCTTTACCTGAATCCAATGAAGAAAAAGCCCTCTTCGTGCCAAAAGGCAGTGTCGCCTTAAACGGCATTAGTTTAACGGTCAACACAGTCAATGCCACGAGCTTTAGCTGTTGTATCATCCCCCACACCTTGAGCCATACGACGCTTGGGGATTTAGCCGTCGGCGATTTCGTGCATTACGAAGGCGATCTTTTAGGCAAATATGTGCAACGCCAGCTTAGCTTTTTGAAGGGGTAGGCTTTGTCCCCCCTCCTAATTTTAGGAGGGGGTTAGGGGGCGGTTAAACTCACAAACGAAGTCTAGGGTTTAACCTCACCCTCGAACGTCTAACGACGTTCTCTTCCCTCTCCTAAAATTAGGAGAGGGTTAAGGAAGCGTACTTCGCTTAAGCAGGGATCTTGAAATAGCTGATATAAGCGTCCTTATCGCCTAAAACCGCTTGAGCCAATTGAGCATCATTCAAGTCGACGTTTTTCATCCCTTGGGTTTGAGGCAAGTTTCTAAAACCGCCTTTAATATCGGAATTGTTTAAATCCCATGTAGAGCCTTCATAATCCAAGCTCCATGCGTGGAAGGTACTTAAGTTAGAATGGGCGGAAACGGTGCTGACCACGCCTCTTTGCTTAGCGGTATCTAAAGCGGAAGGACTCATGGGCATGTAACCTGCATCAAGTCCGAACATTTCTTTATAAAAATCGTGGGCGTAACCGCCTGTCTTTTTTTGATCAGGGTGGGCTTGAAACCATGCGGCTTCAGTGGCGAGCATTAAATCACTGGCAGGCTTGCCTTGGTATTCGGTGGCACGCACTTGGTTGATTTGAGCTTTGGTAATCGTCATTTTTTGACCGTTTGCCCAGTTAAACGTGAAGTTCCCTGTGCGAGGATCCACCTGAATGGTTTCAGTCATTTTATTCAGCAACCAGCCGTTGGGGTCATCGTCACGAGTCGCTTTAACCATACTATTTAACCCTGCATGAATAAAGCAGGCTTGCACGTCGTCGGCTTGCTGTTCGGTTAAGTCCAAGTTATTCATCAAGGATTTCAAATAATCGCCACTGATGTTACCCGTGTTCTGCACGGGAAGCTGAAACCCACCCGGTGCGGAAGGGTTCGGTTCGCCTACGGCGATGCCTTGAATCGGCGTATTCGTGGGCGGAAACATGGGGCGAGGCGGGGCTTGGTAAGGATTGTACGTATTAAAATTGTTGCTTGGGAAGCGAGGTGCTGTTGGATTTTGCCATTTATATTGAAACGCTGGAGCAAACGCCGTATTCGGCGAGCTGTATGGGGTATTCATAGGCGTGTAAGAACGGTTGCCTTGAAAGCGAAAGCTGGGTGGAAAGCTTGGGTAGGTGGCTTGGCGATTGATCATAAAAAGGCAATGTCCCGTCTATTAGATATTAAGTAATCTAATAAAGTTACGCTTGCCTTAATAATTGCCTGAGTGTTTACATTTCTTCACAAGGGATGAACGCCAAAAGAGAGCCTCCCGAAGCAGGCTCTCTTTTTACATGATATAAGAAGCTTATTTTTTCAACGCTTTGGCTTTGTCGAGCTTCGTTTGCAAATCAGACTGTAATTGGGTCATAAACACTTGGTTGCCTGAACGATGTGTCGATTGGTACGCCCATCTGTCTATCTCTCTAAAAGGTGTCCAAACCAATGCGGCATAGGGAACAAGTCCGAACCAGAACTCTTTGTGAAAACCCATGCTTCTCGAATCATAGAGTTCGATTTTAACGGTTTCCACCTCTGATAAAGGTTGCACCTTCGTACGCTTGGTTTCAATGGTGCTAAAGCCATTCCAACCTGAATAATCCGTGGTAAACACATAGTGATGCTTTTTAGGGGCATTGTTGAGTGTTTTCAAAAAATAAGGTAGGTTTTGTGAGAAAAAAGCAGTGCCTTGCCCATGATAGATAAACGACTTTTCTTTCTTATCACGCCACGTATCTAAGAGTTCGTCTCCTCGATTAGCATAAGGGCTACGTTTTACGGTGGCTAAATGGGCTTCAACCACTTCATACACTTCTTCAGAACTTAATCCTTTGACATTGAGCGTGTAAGGGTTCTCTCTTTTTTGGGCTTCTGCTGTAGGCACTATTTGAGAAATGCCCAAAAATCCTAAAATCAAAAAGGCTAAACCAACGGCTTGCAAACGTTTTAAAGAAAATTCCATAATATCTTCTGTCTCCTAAAAAAGACCACCCAAGTGGCTGTTTATAACAATCAAAACCATGACAGATAAATCAAGGACTTTTCATTTATCTTATCAAAAGTGTCTAAAAAAGGCAAAACCAAAAACTAAAATCCTGCAACGTATTTCAAAAACTTTATGTTAAGATATTTTTATTGTATCCCATTTTATTGTAAAAGGAAGCCCCCTATGTCCGCCTCTGAAATCATTGCCAATGCACAAGATCGTATGAAAAAAGCCATTGCAGCCACTCAAAACGAACTCGCTACCCTGCGTTCAGGTCGTGCCAACCCCAGCTTGCTCGACCGTGTCATGGTCGACTATTACGGCACGCCCACCCCCGTGCGTCAAACCGCTAACGTTTCCGTGTCAGACGGCATTACCATTGTGATCCAACCTTACGACAAAGGCATCCTTGCCGACATCGAAAAAGCCATTGCCAAATCCGACTTGGGCTTGACGCCGAACAATGACGGATCCGTGATTCGCATTTCTACACCGCCGATGTCTGCCGAACGCCGTAAAGAAACCTGCAAAACCGTGGGCAAAGTGGGCGAAGACGGCAAAGTCGCCATTCGCAACGTGCGTCGTGATGCCATGGACGAACTGAAAAAGCTCGAAAAAACGGACGGCATCTCGGAAGATGAGATTCGTGGGCATCAAGACAGCATTCAAAAGAAAACCGACAGCTTCATTAAAGAAATCGATCAAATTGTGGTCGCCAAAGAAGCGGAAATCATGGAAATCTAGGGCATGCTCACCCCCCCAAAAAAAACGGAAGACATCCCACAACCCACAACCAATAAAAAAGGGCGTGTTAAAATGGGGCTTTTGCTGGGTGCGTTTTTTGTGATGATGGTCGCTTTTGGAGGCTGGTTTTTAAGCGTCGGCTTTTTTGTGGCGATGAGCTTTGCCTTTCAAGAACTCAAAACCCTCTTGAAATCGCAAAAGGTCTTTGTGTCCCCCACGATTTATTATACGTCTTTGGTGTGTTTTGTGTTGTTGGCACACGCCCATAACAAGTTCGGCTGGATGTGGGCGGTGATGATGCTGGCTACCACGGTGGCGTCCTTTCAATGGCTCTTTCACCAGCCCCGTCGTACCTTTGTGGACTTAAGTGCCACCTTGTTCACCTTGTTTTACTTGGGCGTATTGCCTGTGCATACGATACTTTTAAGGGGTGAAGGGGTGGTTGCAGGTGAACCCTTGCTCCAACAAGACGGCTTGTACTATATTGTATGGGTCCTTTTGGTGATTATCGCATCCGATGTGGGGGCGTATTATTTTGGTAAAGCATTAGGTCGGCATTTGCTTTACCCTGAATTGAGTCCTAAAAAGACCCAAGAAGGGGCATTAGGGGGCTTGGCGACAGGGGTTTTCGTTGGTTTGGCGTATGCTTATATGATGGGCTTCCCGCTACAGCATTCTTTTATTATGACGACACTGGTGATTATTTCAGCGGCGTTGGGGGACTTGGTGGAATCTAAGCTCAAGCGAGAAGCGGGCATCAAAGATTCAGGCTTTTTGTTGGGTGGGCATGGTGGCTTTTTAGACCGCATGGACAGCTACATTTTTTCCATTCCTATGGCGTATTATTACATCCACTGGGTGGTGCATCACGAAGGGATTTGGCAGGAATTGGTGACCTTTGGGCAGAAGTTACTGGAATTTAACATTCGATTTTAATGCGTTGAAGGAAGACGGTATTTTATATGACATCGACGGCTTTTACCTGTTCTCAAGAAAGACAATATGAAATTGATCAATTATTGAGCCTACTGGGCTTGAGTCCCACAACGCAACATGGGTTGTATCATCAAGCCTTGACGCATAGTTCGTTTACGTATGAAAACAAATCCGCCGAATCGGACAATTACGAACGCCTTGAGTTCTTGGGCGATGCCGTCTTAAAATTGTGCATCAGTCAGATATTGTTTGACCGTTTCCCTGAGTATCGTGAAGGGGACTTAACCAAAATCCGTGCCGTCATTGTAAGTGACGCCACACTCGCTGAACTCGCCAGAGAACTTCAACTGGGAGATTACATGGTGTTTGGAGCCAGTGAGCGTCGAAGTGGGGGGGCTGAAAAGACCTCAAGTTTGGCGTGTGCCTTTGAAGCCTTATTGGGGGCGTTATTTTTGGACGGCAAAATGCCCGAAATCCACCGCTTGTTGGACGATTTAATGGTGGAACTGATCACCGATATTGATCTCAACAAAACGAAAGACAATTTCAAGGCGGTTTTGCAGGAATATTCGCAGGGGGAAGGTTTGGGCTTGCCTGATTATCATATCTTGGGCGAATCGGGGCCATCTCATAACCGTGTCTTTGACATTGGGGTGAGCATCAACGGGGAATTATTGGGTCGTGGGATGGGGAAAAATAAGAAGGCGGCTCAACAGGAAGCGGCGAAAGAAGCCTTGTTTGCCTTAGGCGTTCTTGAAGAAGACTTATAGAAAGATCTGCGAAAGTCTATTTCATCTCCTGATTCAGCTCCCGTTAGATCTAAACCTCTTTCTTTTTGTTGAATGCTTCTCGAACCCAAGAAGGCACATCTTCAGGAGCAATCGTTTCTGTTGTAGTGATAGAGTCTAACAATGTATCATTTGCTATCTTGGGGGTAAAAGAAGAGGGATGATAGTTCTTTCTTGGAATGGGTGTATAGCCGAATTGATAATTTTCTGTACAGTGTCTATACGTTGTCGCTACGATTATTTTGTTCTGTTATGTAGGTCTGTCTACACGCCCTCACAAAATAATCTAGGCTCCTAGTCTAGCCTACTGTACAGAAAACTCTAAATTCAGCTATAGTGACCTTTTGATTCCAATCGCTTTAGAGGTCATACTTCTTAACTGGGCATATATAGGGATCATTTGGTTGTCTATAGGAAGATGTAATGCCTCATTTCTTAAGCCGTTGCTATGTGCTTGAATTTCTTTTGCAAAAAGCCTTTCAAGTGCATTAAGTTCTTCTGTACTTATTAGGTTCAATATTGCCTTCCCTATTGCAAACTCACCGTTTTTTTCAAGCTGTCGGAGAATGAAACTTTTACTTTTTATTATGTCAAGTGAAGAACCCTTCATGTTGGTACTTGAAGGATTAGGAGTCAGATTCTCTGCAAGCAAGTTAATAAGTATCCTTCTTATTTCAGATATACTATTCCCTATATCAAAAGCTCCTTTAATATCAGCATCGGAGGGTACACCATGAAGAGCTTTACTAATGGTGCTTTGAATTGTATGCGTTAATTCATGTGCAGTAACCTTAGTGGGATTTAGACCTGCCTTAATAGTTTGACGAACTTCTTCTGGTAGGTCTTCGGGAATCTTGACTTTTTCATTAATGAGCATATGACCCTCTACGGATTTAGTAAGAACTCCTGTATCAAGCCAAAGACCTCCTATGGGCATTTTCAATATCTGCTCACTGTTTTGTATAAAACTTTCTATTTGCTCAGGAGTGCCATGAGTTCTTAGGTCTTCCAAAGTACTCGTAACGAATGATTGAGGATCCGTATGAACTGTAACTTGAGGAGGCTCCCAACTAGAGAGTTGAAAGGTATCCTGATAGTGGGTTTTATTTTTTTTCAATATACTTAGAGCTTCATTTAAAGCCTGTTGCGGATTGCTAGAGTGTTTAATAAAAGGCTCTAAAATTCCTTGAACACCTGCTTCTGGGTTTCCGTCTAGTATCCTGCGTGTATGCTGTATTACTTGCTTCATTCCTGAATTTGCTGATATTGTCATGAGGTCTAAAATTTCCTTATAATTTTCGAAACAGTCCTTTGTCATATAGAAGGATCTACAAAAGTGTAAATCACTCCTTGTAAAAGCTTAATACATCGTGAAAAAAATTCTGTGCTTATTTGGCAGTAAAAGTTTACAATTCTTAATTTTAGCCAGTTTACAGTCTCTTTACTTTTGCAGATATTTCTATAGAAGGCTCTAAATAATAGTGGGTTTTAGGGACTAGGAAACAGGTCGAAAATGATGTCACACTAAAGAAGAGTAGCTCTTTGAAAAATGAAGAAATGACGTCATCCTGAACGCACGTGAAGGATCTGCCAAGATAGGGGAGGAGATCTTTCGCTCTACTCAAGATGACATTTTCAAAAATCGTGTGTCGAAATAGTGAGTTCTGTGTGTCAAAAAGCCGAGTTTCATGTGTCAAAAAGACAGGTTTTGTGTGCCAAAAACGGCTATTTTGTGTGTCGAAAATAGGGGTTTCGTGTGTCAGAAGTCGAATTTCGTGTGCCGAAAATGAGACGAATCCGTTAAGAAATATAAAGAAAGATAACCAAACGTAACAATGCGTGTCGTGCTTTTCTTTTCTGATTTATACTTAATTTGTAGAGATTCTACATTAACCTTTTGTTGTTTAGGACAAACCCTTGCTATGATGTCTCTTTTTTATACAGGATCTTTCCAAAACGTCACGCTCAATTTGGTGGCGCATCACCTGATTTTAAGCATGGTGCAATTGCATATTCGTCTGCACCAAATCTGCCTGAAAAAAGGTGATTACAGCACCGTTTCATCGCTTAAAACGCACCTAAAATCGCACACCTTGGGTGTTTTATTGCAAACACGACGCCTCCTTTCCCCTGAAAATGCCTTGTCCTTAGAATCGACCTTGGCTCAATTGAATGGTTTTCAACTGGAAACCAAGCGGTTGGCTCGCCTGATGCACGCCTTGCATCCCCAACAGTCGAAGGTCGAATTGTCTCATGTACTCAACAGCCTGATGCCCCTGTCGTTTCTCGCCCATAAAGACAGCCGCGTCATCGTCATGGACAGCCCCACGGCTGCCATCGACTGGCCCTTAGACAGTGTTTTAGTCGAGCGTTTGCCGTCTGTTTTTCATGCTTTGCCCACGCAATGGGTCGTTGCCACTCGTTCTTACCTGCATACGTGGGCGGAACAGTTGTACCCTGACTTGCAAGCCAGTAACCCCAGCCTTTCGCCTGAATGGCTCACCGCAGTGACGGCTCACGTGTTGGGCGTTCGCTTGCTAGGAACCGCTTATTATGCGGAGTTTGTGGTGTCTGAACTGGTGCGTCGTGATTTTACGACGCTGGTGAAAATTGAACCGATTTTATTTGAAGCCCTCAACTTTTTTGGCACTGGAACCTCTCAAGCCGTGCGTTTGCACGGCATCACCGAAGCCCTTTCAGAAGACTTGAAGCTCAACGCCAAGCGAAACGAAGAAAGTGAAGTGGTGAATGTGCCTGCCTTACTCCGTGTGCTTGAAAAGCATGTTTTGGCTGAAGATAGCTTTAACGAAAAGCATGTGGGTTATGCCTTGCGTTTATTGGAGCGTCTGAAAGCAGGCTTGCCTGTTTCCGCCTTGCAACATCACGATTTAAATGAGGTATGGGACAAGCTACACGCCCTTGGCTTGACGGATGAAAGCCCCGAAACGCCTGATTATAAAGCTTTGCACGAGCAGAATGCCATTTATCAATTGATGGAACAAGTGGGTGAAACGCCTGTGGGTGTGCGTGAAATGTTACTTGCTGCGTGGATGCACCGTTTGGAAGAGGCATCCGACGTGTTGAGCTATTTGAACGGACTCGACGAAGCCGAGCTGTGGCAAGCGTGGGAAGCCTTCTATCGTGGGGAAGACGCCATGCAACAACGCTTTATTAAGTCCATTGAAACGGCGGAAGTGCATCAAGTCCTCATGGGGCAGTCTCGCCGTCATTTTCGGGTGAAAACGCCTTCTGCCAATGGGCAAGCGTCTTTAGCTCAAAAGCAGTCGGTGGCGTCCAAGCAACCTAGTTTTGTATAGAAAAGGATTTTTCTTATGACGATTATGAATGAATCTCAAATACTCGCACGCTTGGTGCATCCTGATCCCCAAAAACGCTTGATTATCACGCCGTTGATTGCCCCCAATGAGCAGTTTGGTCCAACATCCTTGGATTTACGCTTAGGCACCGATTTTCAAGTCATGCGACGTTCCAACTATACGCATGTGGATCCCCTTGACAACCCTGAACACCTACAACAAGAAATGAACGAGCTGTGGGAATGGATTCGGGTGCCTTTCGGAGAACCCTTTGTCTTGCACCCTGGAGAGTTTGCACTGGCATCGACCTTGGAGCATGTGACCATTCCCCTCGATTTGTCCGCTCGTTTAGAAGGGCGTAGTACATGGGGACGTTTAGGGCTTCAAATCCACGCCACCGCAGGCTTTGTGGATCCTGGTTTTTCAGGAACCTTGACTTTTGAACTGTCGAATGTTTCGATGGTGCCGTTGCCGTTATACCCTGGTGTCAGGGTGTCTCAAATCTGCTTCTACCAAGGGCAGGAAACCTTGTTGCCATATGCCAAAAAGCGTTTCAGTAAATACAGCGGAAAGCCCTCTACCGCCGCATCCGCCTTTTATCGAGATCCTGAATACGCCCGTTTGAGAACCGCTTTAGAAGAAGAAGGTCGTCGTGTCTTGGTGTAAGGAAGATGCCCTGAAACAAGTGGCAGATGCTTTAGGCAACCGTAGGTATTTCAAGCTGATTTGTGGGGCAAGCTTTCACGATGTCGACAAAATTAAGTCGCTTGTGCAGATTTACGCCCAAGCCCGCATCGATTGTGTGGATGTCGCTTGCGAGCCTCATGTGCTAAAGGCGGTGGAAGACGCCTATCAGCTTTTGCCTGTAAATGTCCCCAAACCGCTGGTGATGGTGAGCTTGGATGTGGATGGGGATCCGCATTTTCGTAAAATCCATGTCACCCGATCCGCCTGCGTCGATTGCGAAGCCTGCCTACCCGCTTGCCCTGTCGATGCCCTGTTTATGGACGGTTCGCATCAGTTTCAGATCAACCACGATCGCTGTTATGGGTGTTCTCGATGTTTGCCGACTTGTCCGAGCGATGCCCTGTATTTTCAGCCGACCCACGCCTTGCCTGAAGAATTATTGAACGTGTTAAGGCATCCGCTCGTGGGGGCGGTGGAATTGCACGCAAATCACTTGGACATCACTAGCCTTGAACGCCTCTTTGATGCTTTGGGGACGAGCCTGTCTCAGAAGTGGATTTCCCTATGCTTTCGCCCGACTGAACATACGAGTGAAAGCGTCGAAGCTTATCTCGAATGCTTTGCTACCTTGTGTGAAGCGGTTCAGCCTTACGGTGTGATGCTTCAAATTGACGGAAATGCCATGCAGGCGGACGAATCGCACCAGTCGAGCTTGCCTGCGTTAGCCGGAGCCACCGCTTTAGCCGAACGTTGGAAGGCTCGTTTCCCTGTGACCCTTTCAGGGGGTATCAATGCGGAAACGGCTCGTTTACTTGAAGAGGAGGCTCACCAGTGGATTGCGGGCGTCGGCATGGGGACGCTGGCTCGGACGAGGGTGTGGCATTATTTAGACGATGCGGCGACTTTCTCGCAAGCCCACGCTGTGGCGTCGGATTTGGTGGGGGCGTTTAAAAAAATAGAGTGTTTTATGTTTAGAAAGTGATATTTTAAGGTTTCCGTTTTTTGGATTTCTCGCTTCGTTTATAGCTGGTCGTCGTCAGAGACCTTTGCTCCGCCAAAGGTCTCCGACACCTCTAAAGGCGGTTCAAGGGGGGACGGGGAAGGACGCATTGCGTTTCTCCTCCCCTTCGTCCCCCCTTGAAAATCCCCCCTGAATCCCCACCTCCTCGCATCATGCCTTTGCACGACGTCCGCAAAATCGCTCGGGGATTCGCAGTACGCTCACCCGCTCGGATTTAGTGCTTGGACGTCTGCTGGTGTAACGATGCTTTAAATCAACAATTTTATCTAAATATAAAACAGGATAAAAAGATTCTCTTGCGAAAGGGTTTGAAAATCGCTACAATGATAAAAAAAGGGGAACGATCATGCGTTTGAAAATGACTATTTTAATTGCAGGCACTTTGGCGTTGACGGCTTTAAGTGGAACTTCCCTTGCGTGGGCAGGCGTGCCACTGATCAACCCGACTGTCCCCAAAAGCCTTTACACGCAAGTCCATAGGTATATCGCTGAACAAGCCTTGGAAAGCAATCGCTTGGATGAGGCGATTCACTACTTTCGACTTGCCATTCAAACGGCGGATGCCCCCCATGTGTTTTATGAAAAAATCGCCTTGATTTACATGGCGAATCATCATCCGTACCAAGCCTTGACGGCGTGGAATCAAGCCTTGGAAACATCCCCAAATGATGTGGAACTGCTTTACCCGAAGGCGTTGTGTCTACACGCCCTTGGGCAGTTGGAACTCGCCACCAAAACGCTCCAAGACGTGATCGCTCTGTCTCCTAAAAAAGGTGAATACTATTTTCAACTGGGCTTGTGGTTTGCGGAACAAGACAGTTTCAAGGCTTCCGCTGAAGCAACCGCTCACGCCATTGCCCTTCATTACACGCCTGCCATGGCATACAACAATTACGGATACGCCCTTACCCAATTAGGGCAGTACAAAAAAGCCGAAAAAGCGATCGACGAAGCCTTAAAGCGTGAAGCCCCTCAAGAAAATGCCGCCACCTTGGATTCTAAAGGCTATGTGTTTCACAAGCAAGCCAAATATGAGGAAGCTATTAAATGGTACGACAAAGCCCTCAAGGTGGATCCCAATATAAGCGAGATCTATCTGCATAAGGGGGAAAGCTTGGAAGCCTTGGGTCGTCTAAAAGAAGCGTTGGAGGCTTACCAAACTTACATTCATTTAAGTGAAAGCACCTTAGCCTTGGAAGGCGTGGTCAAAAAAGCGGATGCCCTTAGACAAAGACTTCAATCAACGGCTTTACAAAACCCCTAATTCTCAAATTTTAAGCTAAAATGAATGTATATATCCATTTTTTAAGTAGATAGGTTTTTTCCACATGGATTACAAAGATTATTATGCGATTTTAGGCGTTCCCAAAACCGCCGATGCTAAAACGATTAAATTGGCGTATCGCAAAAAAGCCAAGCAGTTTCACCCTGATTTGCACCCTGAACATGCCGACAAGTTCAAAGAACTCGGCGAAGCCTATGAAGTGTTGGGCGATGAAGAAAAACGCCAGCGTTACGATATGCTCGGTTCGCAATGGAAGCAAGGGCAAGGCAATCCTTCACAGGCTAAATACCAACAGTGGGGTGGTGGTGGCAACATCAACTATGAAGACCTTTTCGGTGGAGCTGGTGGTGCTGGCTATGGCGGAGGAGCCTCAGGCTTTTCCGACTTCTTTGAAGCCTTCTTTGGGGGACGTTCTCAAGGGGGGCAAGGCAGACAGGGAGGGCAAGCACAGGCACGACAAAACACACAGGCTCGGCAAGCCAGCCCCAAAGAAGATTTAGACTTAGAACAAGGCATTCAAGTCACCTTAAAAGAAGTCATCAAGGGTGGTACACGTTCCTTCTATTCCAACGCCTTAAAAAAAGACGTCACCTTCAACATCCCCAAAGGCATTAGCACAGGTAAGAAGATTCGGGTGCAGGGGGCTGGTAAGGCTTCGGACTATGAACGTGGTATGAAAGGAGACCTCTTGCTTAAGGTCAGCATCGAGATTCCGTCAGACACGAGCGTCGACGGCTTAGATATTACCCAAAACTGTAAGATCCCTTTGCTCGACATGGTCTTAGGCGGGGAACATAAAGTGACGCTCCCTTCGGGGGATGCCATTAGCATCAATATTCCGCCGTACAGCCAAACAGGGCAGAAGCTTCGTATTAAAGGGGCAGGACTTCCCAATTTAAAGGCGCCTGAAAAAGAAGTGGGTAATGTGTACTTGCGTTTAATGCCTGTACTGCCAAAAGAACATGACGAGCAAGCATCCGCATTGTACAATGCCATGAAAATGCTTAGGTAGTGTTGTCTCCACCAAATAAGGGAAATTCAGCGAAACGGCTTTTGAAGACGCCTTCGTGTGGCATAATA
>CANGYO010000018.1 GCA_947458095.1 Vampirovibrionales bacterium
AAGCGTCGTGGAAAGGTGGTGTCTCGGAGCATGGATGACTTAATTCATGCGGTGGCTCTCTATTTTCACAAAGTCAATTTAAGATACAGCTAATTGGTTAAATGTCTCAATCAGTTCCTTTAGTAGATGTAATGACGGAAAAAGAAGAAGTTGACCGTTTAGAAGTAAGAACCGCCGTAACCAGTGCGAACGGGCTTGTAAACTATCTTGTAAAAAAATTGTTGCAAAAGGCAGGGCTTTCTAGCACTTATCAGGCAAACAGACTATTTAAGGAAGTGAAACGGTTTATCGAGGAAGATTTTTATGTGTCCCCTGTGTCTATGGAAGATATTGTATTCAGAAAGTATTTTTCGATTGACTACCCACCAGATAAAAACGACGCACTAACTATTATGCGAAACCAGTTCTTAGAACAAGTGTTAGAAACGATACCCGACCAACAAAGAAACATAAAGTTCAAAGAGTACAGACATAGTAAAAAAACAATCCGTCCTAGCAATGAACCTTTTGAGCTAGAGCCTCTTCAAAGAAGTATGTTTAATAAAGCCACTTTTACACATAAATTAGAACTAGAAATCGCTGAATTTTTAGACAAAAAAGCCAATGATGTTGAGGCATGGTTTAAAAATACGATTAACGGCACTGCCTTTTTCTTAGATTATACAAGTAAGGCTAAAAATATCCGTCGTTACTACCCTGATTTTATTGTTAGAGCCTCTGACGGCACTATTTACATTGTAGAGGCAAAAGGAAACGATGACTTAGATTCCCCTCTAAAACATGAGAGATTGAATACGTTTGTGAGTATGTGTAATCAAACATTAGGTACGCCAAACAAGTTTAAATCTCTAAAAATATATGAAACCGATTGGAAGCAGAATCGACGAAATATATATTCTATGGAAGACCTGTACTCTTTTTCTTTAAAATAAAGCATAGAGACAACAAAAGAAAGAGAATCTATGTCTAACGAAGAAATGAATCTGAAAGAAGCACCTCAACTCACAGAAGAGCAAGAAAAGCGTCTCCTTTTTCTGTTTCCTTTGTTTCAAAAAAACATAGAAGACCTCCACAAAACAAGGCAATTTATTATTGACAGAGCTTACAAGTTCATAGGCTTTTCAAACTTCATTGTAGCCTTATTTATAACGGGATTGAAAAGCCCAGAACCTGTTGTTTTAGTATTTGTGCTTTCCTGTTTTATTACGGCTGTATTTTTTAAAGGCATAATAGATACTTCTCATGTACTAAAACAAGGGCTAGACTCCAAACACATATTGGATTTATACAAAGACAAAAACAGAACTTATATATCCCAAGACTCGTGGGCTTTCCAAGCCCCAACCAATAAAAGTAACTTCTATGGGTATGTAATACAAGAAATACAAAACCAGCATGAAAACTTGATAACTGGTAATAAAAAGCTAGTAAATAGCTATAAAAACGCACTCAATTCAAGCATAATAGGGTTTATACTCGTTATACTTACATACCTACAAGTAAAATACCAACTGCTTACTTTGCTTTTGGCTTTCGTTCCTGTTGCGAAGTAGAAGAAGATGTAGGGTCTCCTCCTCGCTTTTGAGGCTCCGCCGATTTACTCAACCCTTCATTACTATCTTGCCTTACTTCTTTAATACTAGGCTTATCAGATGGAACTATTTTAGGGACATCTTTCTTCTTATCATTTGTCATATACACATTTCCAAAATAAACATAACTAAATCAGTATACAACAAAACTTATTTTGAGCTATAATAACCTATGTAGTTGATGGTATTATTCCGTTTTTTAATGAACTTAATCCCGATATGCTTGAAGAAGTGCCGTACTGGGAAAACGCCTTACCACAAGACAAGCAAGAGGCCTTTATAAACCGTTTGACTGAAGAAGCCTTAACACATCGGCAGGAACTTAAAATAGCCGTACAGACTTTAGCACAAAGTCGTTTACAATTAAGGGCTTCTAAACTGAACCGCATTCCTGATCCAGAAATCGGCGGAGATTTTTCAATTTCAGCGTATAACCCTACTTTTGACAGAGTCACCTTTTATGGGATCATGCTTAACTTAAGTGTGCCTTTACCTGTTTACAATAATCAACAAGGAGAAATTGCTAAAAGCAAAGCAGAAATAATTAGCAATGAAAGTCAAATTCAAGCGGCTCGTTTTTTGATTAAAATGGGGATTCAAAAAGCGATACTAGCGATTTCAAGTAAGCAAAGACTTTTGGAAAATTACCGTCAAAATACACGCCCTCAATCGCAAGAATTGTTACATCTAGTAGAGCAGGCTTTTACAAAGAAGGAAGTAGGTGTGTCGGAACTCTTTTTTGCTCGGCAGTCTTACCTTGAAACGCAACAGCAGTATTTAGACTATTTAGAAGACACATGGCGTGCATGGGTTTTTTTAGAGCAAGAAACAGGTGTGCCATTAGAACTATTAATTCCTCAGCTCCTTATGGCAAAAAACAGCACATCCAGTAGCTGGCTGCCACTTCCCTGCGTCACTTGTTAATGAATGCGCCATTGATTTTTAAATTCCCCCCTATTCGCTCCTCCACATGATGTAATTTGTTTAAGAAGATGATTCAAGAGTTACTCTATTTGTTAAAGTATAGTTGCTGAAGGTTTTGCTTAGGCAATGCCTCATAAGGAAATAAGCGTTCGTTGCTTACACCCCCTTGTAAGAACGAGGCGTGGCGTTCATGCCTTATTCAGCCAATAAAGATGAACGCTCTAGTGTGATTGCAGAGAGAGGGATGCCTTAAAACAACATCCCCTTTTTTTATGTGTATTTTTTCTAAACGTTTAATTTAAATGGTATAAGGCAAGAAATAGCAGACGGCTTGCGTATCGGTTTCATAAATACAGACCTTGCTCACATCAGGGAGGCTTTCTCGCAGTTCATTAAAAATCAAGCGAGCCATAAACTCCGCACTGGGGCTTTCGCCTGCAAAATCGGGCAAGGTGTTTAAATCTTGATGATCAAAGCGATCGATAATGGGATCCAAGACCGCCTTCATATCCTTGAAATCTAGGGCGATATTCGCTTTGTCGAGCGTGTTCATTTGCACATAGACCCGCACCTTATAGTTGTGTCCGTGAGGGGTGGCACATTTGCCGACGTAATTCAGCAAGTGATGTGCCGAAGAAAAATGGCGTTCAAGCATCATTTCAAACATAGAAAAGGCGTCCTTTTTGACAAATAGAAGGGTTAGGGAACCTTCATTCAAAGGGTATCATAAACATAGGGGACAAAAAAGCTAAAAAATCGTTTCTTTTTGATATGCTAGCATCAATTCTACATCACAGGGTTTTGAGTAGATAGCTTATAATTTCCCTTATACCAGTAAAGGCACCACTGATGAAACTACCCCCCCCCCTACATAGCCGTTCAGCTCACAAGGCTCATCGTGAAGGAATTAGAGTTACTGTAGATGATAGTAGCCTGAAGCCCCTTTTTGAAAAAGCTTGGAACGAAAGTTTAGCCACAGCCGTTAAAAAATGGAGTAAATCTTCTCCTTCTGTAAACATACCCGCAGAAACGGGACGTTCATATGTGATACCTAGAACCATTTCAGGAAACGACCACCAAAGAAGCCACTCGATTTCAGGAGGAGGTACAGTCCAAGCCATCGGTGAGACAGGTTTATATTCTCCTATATTTGATCACAAAAATAACCACGCTTTTAAACATATTCCTTATTTAACGAGGGAGAAAGGGGACAACCTTCAAGAAATTATTTTAGCTAAAAACCCTAACCAGGCTTGGCTTCAAGTACAAAATTTAATCCAACAAACATACTCAAAACTCTATCCTCGACTTAAAGAACTTAAAGCCATAGATCCACAGCTCAATCACACATACTTACTTAATGTTCGTAATGAAATAATCCAACTATACCCAAGAGGAGGGGGGGAGGAATCTAAATACGTAGTGATAGAAAAACCTCTCGCCACTTGGCAACAAAATCCAACTACAACGGTTTTAAGATCAACCGATTCTCCTTTACAAAAATTCTTAATTCTTCTGTTAGATGAAATCCCTCAACAAGTTAGGACACTTGCCCCACAACCTCCCTTTAAGTCCACAAAATAGAGTAACCTCTCGCCAAATGTGAAGATAAGTCCACAAAACCTGCTATTCTATGAAATAAACGTGAAAATACAGGTGCTTCTATGGGTGTTTCCCTTCAAAATGGATTTAAACTCGCCGTCGCTTTCCTACTGATACTCCTGTTCTGGGGATTCTTCAGTTGGCATTATATTTTTGTACATGATTCTTTTGCAAGGCATATTGGGGTCTTAACGAAATCACCCCAAGCGTTTTTAGGCAATCCGCCTGCGTGGTTGAATCAAAGCTGGAAGAGCTACAAAGCTCGCTTTATTCAAGCCGATGGGCGAGTCAAAGACTTTTATAATAATAGTGCCACCACAAGCGAAGGGCAAAGCTACGCCCTTCAACAAGCCGTTTGGCTCAACGACAAAGCCTCCTTCGACACCCTCTGGCATTGGACGAGAGACAACCTGCAAGTCCAAAAAGAGCATAAGCTCTTTTCGTGGAAATGGGGAGAAGATCCCAAAACGAAAAAATGGGGCGTGCTAGACCCCAGCGTCGCTGCGGATGCGGATCAAGACATCGCGTTTGCGTTGTTGATGGCTCACGAGCGTTGGCACGATCCGAATTACAAAAAAGACGCCCTGCGTATTTTAAATGATATTTGGAAGCACGAAGTCACCGAATCAGCCTTAGGACCTGTACTTTTACCAGGGAACTGGCATCGCTCTAAAGCCAAAATCCCTGACGTGATTTTGGTGAATCCGTCGTATTTGTCGCCCGCCTTGTACCGAGTCTTTGCCCAAGTGGACAAGTCGCATCCGTGGAAAAAGCTGGTCACCAGTAGCTATCAAATTTGGGAGGCCTCCTTTAAGCTTAGTAAAGTCGGGTTGCCTCCTGATTGGGTGTGGTTGGATCGCAAAAACGGTAAGATCTCTGCCAAGCAAGACGATCAAGACTACAAAGGCATGACGAGTCAATACGGTTATGAAGCCTGTCGCTTGCCGTGGCGTTTGTATCAAGATGTAGCGATTAGTCGGGCGTACAAGTGGAAGAATCCCACGGGAGAAGCGTTGTTGAAACGGCTCCAGCAAAGTTTAGATCAAGGTTTCCCAGAAGTCACGAGCGTAGACGGTGTCAAAATGCAGACCTTTGGGTCTAAGGCTCGGGAAGCGGGCTTTTGGCCCTTGCTGATTTTGAATCATTCCCCCTTGTACGAAACCTATGCTTCGCATTATAATTGGCAAGACGCCCTTAAAAGCGACGATTACTATGCTCGGAATTGGTTATGGTTTGCGGTGTGGTTACAGGTGTTTCAACAAACGCAGTTACAACATTTGGAAAGTATGCACGATACCCCGCCTGACTTGTTGCCCTTACTCACCCATTCTTTAGACGTTGATTGATTCCCATAGAAAGAAAATAGAGAGACCCCCCTTGCGATGAAATTGCCCCATACCGCAGAAGAATTGTTATTTCAAGTGCATCACGGCGTGATGGTCTCTCGTGTGGACAATTTCATTCTGCCCTTTCAAGTGGGGATTCTGCCGAAGGAAATCGGCATGACGCAACGCTTACGCTTCAATGTGCGTGTCGCGTCTAAAGAAATGGGGCGTGTGGGCGAAAACTTACAACTGAGCTTTGACTATCGCTTGATAGTCGAAACGCTGGAGATTCTGTCGAAAGCCAAGCATGTGCCGTTATTGGAAGAAATCGCCGAAGAGCTGGCAGGGGTCGTCTTGTCGCATCCTTTGGGCTTGGGCTTGTGGGTGCGGATTGAAAAGCTGGACTTGCTCCCCAACGCCGAAAGCATCGGTATTGAGCGAGTGTTCATCAGGCATTAGCTTTTTTAGATTTGTTTGGATCGGGCAAATAGGCGACAGGATTTTCAGCCTTGCCTGCTGTATTGCGAACTTCAAAGTGCAAGTGAGGTCCTGTTGAACCGCCTGTACTTCCTACTAATCCGATTTGTTGCCCTTGGGTCACTTCTGTACCGTCCGCTAAAGGAGATGGGTTCTTCATGTGAGCATAACGGGTACTGGTTCCGTTCGCATGGAAAATATCAATATAGTGTCCGTAGCCACCCGCATTAAATGGTTTCTGTTTCACTTTCCCTGCAGCAGCAGCAAGAATCGGAGTACCCTCAGGTGCCGCTAAATCTTGTCCTTCATGCATTTTTGGAGTTCCGTGGATAGGATGCTTTCGTATGCCAAACCCTGATGTCGCCTTGCCTGCTCCTCCTAAGGGATCAATAAAACTCACATTGCCTGAAGCTCCTACCCCTGTTGAAGTCGCAGGGCTAGCGTTCGAAGAAGCAGGCATAGCTGGCACGCCAGAGGTCGTTGCCACCGCATTAGTCGGTATTGTCGATGCTTGAGCAGGAGCCCCTGTCACAAACTGCGTGGCACCTGCAATGAGTTGCTCACCTTCTCTCCAAGCGTTTGAGGCAACATTTTTTGCCCATTCAACAGGATTGCTCGAATCAGACGCAGGAGCAGGCATCGACGCACTACGAGGCATAACGCTGGGCGAGTTTGTGGGATTTGTTCCACTAGGTTGTGACGCATTGGCTTGATTGGCAGGCAAAGTAGACAAAAGGCTTGCTTGCTGTTGTTGAAACGCCAATTTTTGAGCCTCTTGGGCTTGCTTGGCTTTTTGAGCTTGTTCTATCTGCTCGTTTTGCAGGGCGGTGGCTTGCATACCTGCTGTAAGGTAGTTTGTATCATTTAAAAGCTGATTAACGTCATTACTACCACCACTCGGTGGACTTGGTGCCGTCGCTTGAAGAGGCGTTTGAATAGTTGGGATGCTCAAATTGGTTGAAATCACAGTATTGTCCTACGTCGATGTCTCTATAAGGGTCGTCACTAGCATAAAACCCAAAAGCCGTCCCTTTTGTGCTACCTATTGTTATAAAAACAGTCAATAAGCTTCTTGTCCCTTCTCCCTTAGGGAGAAGGTTAGGATGAGGGATTCGAGATGCCCAGTCAGAGCTGGTGTCCCTCCTCCTAGCCTCCTCCCTAAGGGAGGAGGAATAAGGCGAAAACCACTTTCGTAGAACTTTTTATAGACGAGATTTTGCCTTTGTACTAGAATGAGTCTAATTTATAAAAAATTAACAAAGGAGACCCCGCCCATGATGAGTCCCCAAGCAACGACGGAGAAAAATCCTGTGACTGCTGAACAAAGCCTAGAACTACTCCCTGCCTTAACGGTCAATGAAATCAAGCAACACATCCCCCACCGATACCCGTTTCTGTTGGTGGATCGTGTCACGGCTCACGCCAAAGGCGTCTATATTGAAGGCTACAAAAACCTCACCGCCAACGAAGCCTTTTTTGAAGGGCATTTCCCACACATGCCCGTGATGCCTGGTGTGCTTCAAATTGAAGCCCTCGCCCAAATCGGCGGCATTATGGTGGCTCACATGCCTGACGGCATTGGCAAAGTCGGCTTGTTTGCAGGCTTAGACAACGTGCGTTTTCGTCGCATGGTTACCCCTGGTGATCGGCTGGATTTACGGGTGGAACTTGTGCAGTTTCGTCGGGTGTTGGTGAAGGTGAAAGCCATTGCGTCTGTTAATGGAGAAACCTCTGTTGAAGCAGATATGATGTTTAGCTTGATGCCCAAAGCAGACTAACCCAAATTAGCACAAGGACTTGTTTTTAAGTGTTGTTACTACTATAATCGCATCAGTTCCCTTTAAATGCTTTACAGGACTCCCCCATGACCGTTGCACTGCTTTCTAAACCCATGCCTTCCGAAGAAATTGCCGATTACACCCCCATGACGCAAGTCACCCTGCCTCCTTTGAAAAATAGTGGCTTGGCTCCGCTAATTGGTAAGACGCAGGCGGAATTGGTGGATCTGTTTACGGAAATGGGGCATCCACGCTTTCGGGCGGAACAGGTGCATCATTGGTTGTATGTGAAATGCGTCCAATCCTTTGACGAGATGCTGAACTTGTCGAAAGGCTTTCGTCAACACCTTGCCGAACGCTTCCAAATCGGGACGCTTCAAATCGCCAGCAAGCAGGTTTCTGAAGACGGCACCGTGAAATACCTCTTTCAATGTGCCGACGGCAACGTGATTGAATCCGTGTTGATGTACTTTGAAGAACGGGGCAGTTACGCCTTGTGTGTGTCCACCCAAGTGGGCTGTGCGATTAACTGTTCCTTTTGTGCGACAGGCAAAATGGGCTTGAAACGGCATTTGTCCGCCAGCGAAATTGTGGAACAATATGTGCAAATCCAAGCCGACAGTGGCAAAGAAATCCGCAATGTCGTTTACATGGGGCAGGGCGAACCCCTGCACAACTACGAAAACACCGTCAAATCTCTGCGGATCCTCAACGAATCCTGCGAAGTGGGGATGCGTCGCATCACCGTGTCGACTTCAGGCTTGGTGGATCACATCGACAAGCTTGCCGAAGAAGAAATGCCTTTGACCTTGGCGTTGTCGCTTCATGCTCCGAACAACGAGATTCGCTCTCACATTATGCCGATTAACAAGCGTTGGCCGTTGGAAACGTTGATTCCTTCGCTGGAGCGATATTTGGCATCCACTAACCGTCGTTTGACGATGGAATACATTATGATCGACGGCATTAACGATCAACCCGAACATGCGCATCAGCTCGGGCAACTCATCCAACACTTAAAGTGCAATATCAATTTAATTCCGTACAATCCGATCGCCAAAGACTTGCCTCGTGCGGTGGATTACAAGCGTTCGAGCAATCAAGCGATCCGCACCTTTATGATGATTTTGTTGGATCGTTACCATAAGAAGGTGACGGTGCGTTTAGAGCGTGGCGTGGATATTGACGCCGCCTGTGGACAGCTCGCCAATCGCTTTCAAGCAGACAAAGAGTTGGTGCTTCTTTAGTGGACTGCTAGCCGTCAAAGTCTGAGGCTTTAACCTCATGCAACCAACGACGATACTGCCAATCCTCGTAAGACAAACAGTATTCATACAGGCTTTTCAGTAAAATATCCCCACTGGGGCTTTTGCCTTGAAACAACAACACAGGCGTTTCAAGGGTCAACTCAATTTCCGCCACCAGCACATCCCGCACCTTGTCTTCGCTCGTGGGTTCGGGGTGCTTCAAATGCCACAAAAGCCAAGTTTGCAAGACTTTAATCGCCGATCCCCGCTCAAGGAACTGGACTTTTAAGGTTTCGGCAAAGGCTTCTAAGATCATTAAACGGTTGTCTTTCTTTTGTGAGACGGTGAATTGTAACAGTCTTCAAAATTGTTACATTCTAATACGGTATGAAGCGTTCGTTGCCTCAATATAAAGTATAACAAAAAAGACAGGGACGCTGAAGTCGTCTAAAAAAAGGACTTTCTTCGCCTGTTTTACTAAAAATAAAATTTTTTAATATATTTGGATGATTTACCTCTTCCCTTAATAGAAGACTTGTGTTAGCATTGTTCCAAATGGTATGTTGAGAACCGTTGGTTTAAACACATTAAGTTTTGGGACGTGACTTAGTATTATAATGACGACTCGTTATACTAATAGGAAAGTCCTTATATGTTACCTAGTTCAGTGTAAATACTGAGAGTTAAGGAGTAGAAATCCATGGCTTCGAATAAAGTGACCCCCATTTTATTGGCAGGATCCTTGTTTTTAGCAGGTATGGTAAATGTGGCGGATGCCCGCATTGAGTCCATTGACAACACTCGTCCTGAAGACAAGCGTTTGACCCGTATTGAAGATTTGGTTGATGTTTCCGCACATCATTGGGCGTATGACGCCTTAGAAGAATTGGTCACGAAATACGACGTGATTGAAGGGTATCAAGTCGCTAACGGCACATTCAAGTTCAAAGGCAATCAGTATGCCACACGTTATGAACTCGCCGCCGCTTTGCGTGATGTCTTGTACTTGGTGCGTTCAGGCAAAGTGTTCTTGAAAAATGGCGACAGCAAAACGATCGCTGCATTGGAATCTGAGTTTGCCCCTGAATTGGGTGCGTTGAAAGCTCGCACCGAAGCGTTAGAAGCTCGTGTGGGTGCCATTGAAGCGGACAAAGATCGCTTTAAAGTCGGTGGTGACTTCACCGTAGGTGCTTTGGGTGGTTTTGAATCAGGCGACAATAGCTATGGCGATGCTGTTCAAGCTATTTCTCGCTTACGCTTAACCGTTGAAGCCCCTGTTTACAAGGGTGAAGAAGGTAAGTTCTTGGGTGAAGGTCGTGTAAAAGTGCGTGCTGTGGCTGCCTTGGGTAGCAACACGGGTGGCATTTTTGGACAAAGCCGTATTGCAGCAGATGCGTCTAACGGTAACCAGGCGGGTTCCAACGGAAGCACAAACGCTCGTCAAAACGTTTTCTTAGATCGTGCGGGTTACGAACAAGATTTCAACTTGTTTAACAATAGCCACACTTTTTTTGCGGGTATTTTACCTTGGCGTGATTACTTCGACAAATCCGCTTACCGTGGTGATGAAAACACGCAGTTCCAAAACACTGCTTTGACCAACATTCCAGGCTTGCCGACGAATGCAACCCTTGCTTTGGTTGGTGCAAAAACCAATTTTGTCATCAATGATGACTTAAACGTTGGATTGACTCTTGCCTATGGTGCGCCTAACGAGCGTAACGTGCAGAATAACTACTTTGCCAATGCGGAAGCTCGTGCGAATTACAACTGGGCGAATTTAGATAACCGTAAAACAAGCTTGTATGCTGGTTTAGTGGGTATCTTCAATGACAATTCCAGTTATCAAGCGACTTCTTCAACCACGGTTAATCGTAGCGGTACAACTAACGTTTATGGACCTGGTAACACCCACTTGGTTTATGTTGGTTTGGATCAAGAAATCTACAAAGGCATTGGTTTGCACGCTGATTATGCGTTCAACAATGCCAAGGCAAACTCGGCTTACTTAAATGGATCTAACCAAAACTACAATAACATTAGTGGTTTTAATAATTACAGCTCAGGATCCATTGCTTTAGCCCCTAGTCAAGCCGCTAGCTTAGCCTTACACATCCCCACGAAAACCCTTGGTTTCCGTGATGGCGACAACATCGGTGTAGGTTATGCTGTTAGCACGTTTAAAGACGGTTTTGCAAGCGACGGACGTGACCGTATGGCTCAGTTGGTTGAAACCTACTATAACTTCCACTTGAATGATCGTGTTAGCATCATTCCTAGCCTTCAAGCGGGTATTAAGCCCTTTGGAAGCTCGAATCAGGATTTGTTCTACGCTGGCGGACTTCGCACCAGCATCAAGTTCTAAGCTATTCGATAGCTAAAGCTAACGAAACGCCCTCTACTCAACGAATAGAGGGCGTTTTTATTAAAGCCTAAGGTTGTGTTATAGTTAAGCGGTATAGTCGTCTTTAGAGTTTTCTGTGCAGGTGGCTAGACAAGGAGCCTAGATTTTTTGTGAGGGCGTGTACACAGACGTACATAACGGAACAAAATAATCGTAGCGACACAGTATAGACCCTGTACAGGAAATTATAAAGACGACTATATGAAGATACTTGGCATTGACCCTGGATTAGGACGCATCGGCTTTGGGCTGATTGATGTGAGCGTTCGTAACAGCCCCCAAGCTCTGGCGTGGGGGGTCATTGAAACCACGCCTAAAGCCCCCATTGGCAAGCGATTGGTGGAAATTCATCATGATGTCAAAGCCCTGATTGAAGAGGCGGCTCCTGATGTGATTGCCATTGAATCGCTCTTTTACTTTCGTAATAATACGACGATTGTGCCTGTGGCTCAAGCGAGAGGCGTGCTTTTGCTTTTGGCTGAACTCGCTGGTGTACCGACGGTTGATTATACGCCGATGCAGGTCAAGCAAGCCTTGACAGGTTACGGCAAGGCAGAAAAGCACGAGGTCACGGAAGCGGTCATTTTGCGTCTGAGTCTGCTCAAAAAGCCCACCCCCGACGACGCCGCCGACGGTCTAGCGATAGCCCTCACGCACAGCCAATTCATTTAATCTATCGAACACTATATAGTGATGTGTTTTGACTGAAAGACTTGTCATTTTCATGTTTCAGTTATAATAGGCATATGTCCCCCCCTTGGATGCATCCTAGATGCAACCAGTCCCATTCAACCTAAAAAGGATGCTTCCCCATGACGGCACTTAAAGAACGTAACTCTGTTGAACAAACGGTGAACTCTCGCCTTACCAAAATTGTGGCGACACTCGGTCCTGCCAGCCGTCATCCTGAAGGCATTCATAGCCTCATTTCTTCAGGTGCAAACGTCTTTCGCTTCAATTATTCACACGCCGAATATGAAGAGCTTGAAAAAGCCTATGTCAATGTGCGTAAAATCTCCAAAGAACTCGGCAAGCCTGTTGGGATTTTAAGCGATTTACAAGGGCCGAAGTTCCGTGTCGGCTTCTTCGACGGCATCGACGGCATTCCTGTGAAAGCAGGGCAGTCCTTGCGTTTTGCTTACAGCGAAAAAAATGACGGAGGCAATGAAGGCTTGATCGTCTGTAATGTGAAACCCATGTTTGAAGCCTTTGAAATCGGCAACACGGTTTTGTTTGACGACGGCAACATTCAAATGAAGGTGACGTCTCGTGTAAGTTCAACCGAAGTTTTGGTAGAAGTCTTAACAGACGGCACCTTGAAGCAACGCAAAGGCATTAACGTGCCTGAAATCACCATTCCTGTGGCGGCTTTGTCCGACAAAGACAAAACCGATTGCTTGTTTGCCTTAAAGCAAGGCACCGATTTTATGGCACTTTCTTTTGTGCAACGCCCCGAAGATGTCATTGAATTGCGTGATTTCATGCTCGCTAACGGATGCACCCCCAACAATATCCCCAAAATCATCGTCAAAATTGAAAAGCCTCAAGCCGTTGAACGCTTAGATGACATCCTCGCTGAAGCCGATGGTGTCATGGTCGCTCGTGGAGACTTGGGCGTAGAATTGCCCGCAGAACAAGTGCCTGCCGCTCAAAAAATGATGATCCGCAAATGTATTGAAGCAGGCAAGCCTGTTATTACCGCCACGCAAATGTTGGAATCCATGACGTCTGCACCTGTGCCGACTCGTGCGGAAGTATCGGATATTGCCAATGCCGTTTATGACGGTAGTGATGCCACCATGCTTTCAGGCGAATCCGCTTATGGCGACTACCCCACGCAATCGGTGCAAGTCATGGCAAAAGTACAAGCCGAAGCTCGCAAACATTACGGAGAGTTCACCAGCTTTGACAGTCTTTGTTATGAAGAATATCCTGAATCCGTGTCCCCTGAAATTGTGGCGCGTGCTGCGGTGGATGCCACGTGGGCAGGCGATATTGAAGCCATTGTGGTCATGAGTTACTCGGGTGCGATGGCGCAACGTGTGTCGAAGTATCGCCCTGAAGTGCCGATTATTGCGTTGACGCCGAATGAGTCGGTTTACTATCAATTAACCTTGCTTTATGCGGTTTTACCTGTTCAGTTTAAAGCATCTGAAACCACAGAAGCCACGCTTTCAAGCATTCGGGCTTGGTTGCTTGAAAAAGGTTTGGTGTCGACGGGAGCCAATATCGTGGTCTGTGCAGGTACAACGGAATTGGCTGGTTTAAGCAATAGCCTCTTAATTACCAAAGTTTAAGTGTCACTTGTTTAGAGAAACGCATAGCTTGGAGGAGTTTTTTCCATGAACGCCACATCTTCAACGAACACGGCGAATGTCTACACGTTTACCTTGCCTGATATTGGGGAAGGGGTCGCTGAAGGTGAGATTATGGCGTGGTTTGCGGAAGAGGGGCAAGCTCTGAAAGAAGATCAAGCCCTTTTGGAAGTGATGACCGATAAGGTGACTGTGGAAATTCCCGCCCCTCGTGCAGGGATTTTGCTGAAAAAATATGTTCAAGTGGGTGATGTGGTGCCTGTGGGTAAAGCCCTCGTGGATATTCACTTTGGTGATACTCCTGTGTCTGACGTTTCTGGCTCAAAAACGACCACAGAACAGCCACAAATTTCCGTTTCAAGCCCTGCTCCGCCAAAAACGATGCCCCAAGAGGTAAAAACGGCTCCTTCGGTTGAAGCCTCTCCTCAAGCGACTTGTGAATTAAGTCATGCGGTATTGGCGGCTCCTGCGACTCGTCAGTTGGCGAAGCGTTTACATGTGGATATTCAAACAGTGACAGGCACAGGGCTTCACGGACGCATTCGCCCTGAAGATGTGGAAGATCACGCACGCCGAGTCAGTGTGCCTCAAGGGGTGAGATCCAGTCACACCAGTATTCTTCGTCAAAGCCCTTTAGAAGCGAAAGATATTCCCTATACAGGGATTCGCAAAAAAATTGGGGAACGCCTTCTCGCCAGTACGCAGAATATCCCGAGCTTTGCGTATGTGGATGAAATCCGCATGGACAAAGTCGAAGCCTTACGCCAAGAACTTAAAGGCATGGCAAATGATGCAGGCGTGAAGCTTACGCCGTTGACCTTTGTTTTAAAGGCGGTGACGCTTGCCTTGCAAAGTTTTCCGCAACTGAATAGTCGCTTGAATGATGCTCAAACGGTGATTCATCAGCACGCCAACATTCACTTGGGTGTAGCGGTTGATGCCTCCCATGGACTCATCGTACCTGTCATTAGCAATGCCGAACATTTACACTTATTTGAAATCGCCAAACGTGTGCAAGAATTGGGGATGCTGGCTCGAGAGGATAAACTCAAGCCTCAACAATTACAAGGTGGTACGTTTACGGTTTCCAGCATCGGGAGCATTGGTGGACTTCTTGGAATCCCCATTATCAATGCCCCTGAAGTGGCGATTTTAGGGGTGAATGCCTTGCGTAAAGTCGCTGTCGTAAACGATCGTGACGAGATTGTGGTCGGCAAGGTTTTGAACTTGTCGATCAGTGCCGATCACCGTGTTGTGGATGGTGCCGATGCTGCTCGTTTTGTCAACTTGCTGAAATCGTTGTTAGAATCGCCTGCTCAATTGCTTTTGTAGATCCGCTATACCCTGATCATAAAACTATAAATACGGCTATATAGTATTTTAAATAATTTCCCCTACATTGTCTATACTTTGTCGCTACGATTATTTTGTTCAGTCATGTAGGTCTATCTACACTTCTTCACAAAAAAATCTAGGCTCCTCGTCTAGCCTACTGTACGGAAAACTCTTTATACCAATGCCCATTTTAAATAGCGTCTGGCGTCTTCGTTGTCGCTCGGGTTCTCGATGTGCTTATGTACGTTTGTGTACACCTCACACATCTGCGAGTCTAGGCTCCTAGAATACACCTATACGCTATTCAAACTGTGAATTGGTATTAAAACACTATATCACCGATTATTGAGCCCTACCCAGTTCTTGAAGCATCCGTTGTAAGGACTCGCTCTGCACTTTGAAGATCTGTGAATTGGCTTCAAAAAAGCGACGGGTCGGTACCATTTCCATAAACTCTTCTTGAATCATCACGTTACCATCTTCGGTGTGCATTTGCACCACGTCTACTTTTTCAGGACGCTGTCCTGCATCGCTCACCACCCCCAAACGTCCGAAGGCTTGGTATTTCCCCGAAACATCACTGCGAAAGGTGATGCTACCGTCTTCATCAATTTTGAGTTGCTTGCCTGCATCCATAGGCTTTTCAGGCAGTTTGATCGGGTTGCCTGAGGCATCCAAGAAATGCAGCCCATTTTGTGACTTCATGTAACCGTCGATGTCAATCTGACTTCGCCCGTCACGGGTCAGCGTAATGCGTCCTGTTTTAGGATCCAACAACTGAAAGTAACCTTCACTCGCTAAAGCAAAATCTTCACCCACGCCCGTTTGCCGTAAACGACCGACTCGTTTGTCTTTCATGGTTTCAACACTGGCGACACCCAAGATTTCCGCAAAAGGACGACGCACCACACGATTGGCTTGAAAGCCAGGTAAACCAGATTTTGAAACATTTTCCGTCAATATTTCCATGTGCTTTAAGTCGGCCGTCATGGCACGAATACTACTAAACATGCCTGCATCAAAGCTAGAACTATACGCCGAAATAGGATAGATATTCATAGGGAAAGCCTCATCGTTTTTTAGGGGTATCGGTGAAAGGGGCGTCTTTTTGAGAGGGTTCCTTTGTTTGGGTGAGCGTATTTCATGTTAAACTAGGAAACATCACAGAAAAAAGGATGCCCACGCCTATGTATACAGGTCTTATCGGTGAAGTCGTCAGTTGCGGATACAGCCCATTAAGCAACGAGCCGTTGCTTGTGCTGAATGTGGGGAATCACCTGTACGAATTGCGTTGCACCGAACGATTTTTGATGAAACTGAAAACCCAAGTGGGGCAAACCCTTACCCTACATACGCATTTAACCGTCAAAGAAGATGAGTTAAGCCTAACTGCCTTTGCTTCGACTGAAGATCGAGACATGTTCCGTATTTTGATTGGGGCTTCAGGCGTAGGAGGGAAAGTTGCTTTATCGATCCTCAATACCTTTGATGTCGCCACACTCGTCACCTTTATTTTAAATGAAGATGCCAAAGCCATCACGGCGGTTAAAGGGGTCGGTCCCAAAGTGGCTCAACGCATTGTGTTGGATATTAAAGAGAAGCTCAAGGCATTTGCCGAGCGTCGCCCCAGCATTCACCATAGTGCAGGGCAAACCCAAAAAACGCATGAAATTGGTATAGGGGTTGCCTTAGAAGAAACGCTTGCGGTGCTAGAGTCTCTCGGTTATGAAGCGGGTGAGATTGAAAGTAGTTTAGCCGACTTACAAGCCACACATTCCAGTGAAACGCTTTCCACATGGGATGCTGAAACACTCTTGCGTCATATGCTGAAGTCGTTATAAAACGCACAAAAAAGAGATGAGACGGTTTTATGTTACTGTCGTGTCTACTCAATACTTACAGGTTTTACCCATGTCACTTTCCATGAATGCTTATGCCAATCAGCCCTTGCCTTATGGCAACTCCTATGTGTTGCCCAATGGCATCCCTGTGGCGGACTACCCCATAAATTACCCGATTGATGCCCCTGCGTACACCGTCACCACGATGCCCGTCAACCTGCTAGTGCCTCCACCGATTTACACGGTGAACCCTTACGCCTCGAACGGCAGGCAGTACCCTGCTGTCATTACGAAAGACGTGCCTTATAATGCGCCCAATGCAAGTCAACCCCATCGCCGTAATATCCCCAATACGCTTTTGGCGTCTTATTACAACCGCCCCAATCAGTATACACCTACCGTAAGCTTACCCACACAAGCCCCCCCTTTAGTTGATTTAAGCATCCCTCAAGACAATGCGGGCAATCCACTCATGCGGTACTATCTTGATCCGCCTCGCTATGAGGGTTTAAATGACCCTCTGCCAACAAGCTTACCGTTGAATTATATTGTGCGTCCCAGTACCGTGCCAATGCCTCATACGGATGTCATGAATAGCGAACCTCGTTTAAGTAGTTTCTATGAATCACCCCAGCAGATTGAGCGTCCTCTTATTCAAATGGGCGAACTCGATTTTTTCCCCAATCATGACGTCTAGAACGTTCTAAAAAAATGCGTTTTTATAGTGCTTAACGTCCACTATTTTAACGATTTGCAACAAAGGCTCGCAAAACCATCTTGACATAAGCTATACTTAAAATACTAAAAAGAATCAATGCATAGAGAGAGAGAACCTGAACCAATGCTTTTGAAACGATGGGCTTGGGCGTTTACGATTATCGAATTTAGTATTGTCCTTGCCGTTATCGGTATTATGGCTACGTTGGTCATGGTGAGCTTTAAAAATGTGGAAGAAGATACGGACAAAGTCTCCTTAGAAGCGGGGTTGTCCACGTTTCAAAATGTTTTGCTAGAAGGCAGTCAACGTTCTGAACGCTCCCCCAAAGACATTGACATGCGTTCCATTCTGGCGACTCTGGATCCCAAGCCTGCCTACGCCGATTATGCGGAAGACCGTAATGCTTATAACATTGCCGTTAGTGGATTAGTAGCAGGCGTAGGCACAAGTACACAATATCAATGGACGTATATAGATGACCCCAGCGATCCCGCCGTCACTTTAGCGACAAAGCCTAATCAGATTGCTAATTGGACCGATTCAAGGACCATTACGTTTCGTGTCAATGATTGTGGAACCGTTTGCCCTGTAGAGCTAAGCGGATTTGACCATTACGAATTGAAACCCAATATCAATACGGTTTGTCCGGCCGATCCTGTCGAAAAAGACTGTAATGTGATTTTAAAGAAGCCTTAATGCTATTTATGGACTATACTTAAAGGGGATTGGTCTGTTTAAAAGGAAGTTTGAAGGGTGAGATTAGTAAGTTTTAATAAAGCCTTTACTCGTTTTGAAACGACGATAAGCCTTCTGCTTCTCATCATTTTGCTTGCCTTTGCTTGGGTCACTTATGAACGAGCCTTTGAAGAAGCCGATGCCCAAGCCCTTCAGCAAAAGCTTCTTGACTTTCAAAATGCCTTGATTGAAGGCAGTCAACGTAGTGACTTACCCCCCAAAGACGTGGATCTCAACATGGTGGTCGAAGCCATGCCAACCCAGCCTTTTTACCAATGGCAACGTTCAGGTAATCTAGACGAAGATCAACACATTGAATTGCGTTTCACACCGAAGCATAGGGCTTCCTTGACAAACAGTCGTGCCGTGAGCTTTCGTGTGAACGATTGTGGCGATGTCTGCTTGCTTGCGTTAACCAATTTCAGCTATTATCACCTTAGCCCGAATCCCAATACAACTTGTCCTGAAGACCCTGTTTCAAGCGTCTGTAATTACTTGTCTAATGAATAGGAAGCGATAAATAGGAAATCCTTATGTTTGATGCGTCTATTGCAAGTGTTTTATTGATGGCTACTGTCGTTGCCACGATTTTTCATACGCTTAAGCTGCCGCCTGTCTTAGGCTTTATGCTGGTAGGAGCCTTAACAGGGCCTTACGGACTTAAATGGATGCAAGATCAAGCCACTGTTCAAAATATGGCAGAACTGGGGCTTATTTTCTTACTCTTTATGGTCGGGCTAGAGCTTTCGCCTGCCAAGCTAAAACGTATGAAGAATACCGCACTAAATGTCGGCATTCGTTACATGTGCTTAGGCACAGTGGTTTTAGGCACATTGTTGCTTGCCTTAAAGGCTCCACCACTTTTGGCGTATGTTTTAGGAGGCGTCTTAAGCTTAAGTTCAACGGCTCTGGTCATTAAATGCGTGGAAGATGGACAAGCGACCGCAAGCACAGTGGGTCGTGTCACACTCGGCACGTTGATTGTACAAGACATTGCGGTTATTCCTCTTTTATTGGTGGTGCCTGTTTTACTAAAAGTTTACAGTGGAAGCACAGTGGACTGGGTTTATGTGGGCGGGGATTTGCTCAAAGCCGTCTTGGTTTTAGTGGCGACTGTTGCTTCAAGCTTTCATTTTATTCCCAAATTGGTGGACAAATTGGCTCAAGCTCGAAACCGTGAACTCTTTACCTTGTCTGTCTTTAGTTTAGGCATTGGGATGGCTTTTTTCACCCATTGGCTGGGCTTAAGCCTTGAAGCAGGAGCCTTTGTCGGTGGACTCGCCTTAAGTGGGAGCCTCTATAGTAAGCAAGTCTTAAGTGACAGCCGTCCCTTTCGAGACGTGTTTGCGTCCGTATTTTTTGTGTCGTTGGGGGCTTTGCTCAATTGGGATGTGTTGACATCACAATGGCTTCAAATTCTCAGCATCTGTATCACGCTTTTAGGGCTTAAAACGGTTGTGGGCATTGTGGTTGCCAAACAAGCCAAGTTGTCTTGGAAGGTGGCGATTTCATCCGCCTTACTTTTATTTCAGGTAGGCGAACTCTCATTCATGGTGCTTCGACACCTTAAAGACGGCGTACAAGACGCCCCTTTAATTCTAGCGTGGAGCAACCAGTGGATGGATGCTCTCATTCATGCCATTATTCTGAGCCTCTGGGTAACGCCTCTCTTAAGCCGCCTTTTATTTTCGGGTGGGCAAGCTTGGCTCACCAAACTCACAGACAGGTGGGATCACGCCGATCTCATTGAAGAACAACGCCTTGCCTTGTCGGATGCCAAACCAGAACAGAAATCCGATGAAAACAAAGTGTTAATGGTGGGGTATGGACCTGTTGCCCAGCAACTCGCCGAAGCCTTACGTTCTGAACAAATTGCGTACCAGATTATTGAAAATAATGCGATAACTGTAAAAAGCTTGAAAGAAGATGAAATTCCCGCCATTTATGGAGACGCCACCTCCCCCACGGTCTTAGAATCCGCAGGGATTCAATCCACGGGTTTGCTGGTGGTGACTGTCCCCATTGTCAAAATAGCCACGTCCATTATCTTTCATGCCCGAGAACTCAAAGCTGAACTCACCATTGTGGCACGAGCCAAATACCGTACGGATGTCGCCCCGCTGTATGAAGCGGGGGCAGATGCTGTGATTTACGATGAGCTAGAATCGGGGCATCGTTTCATTCATTATAGTTTGGTTAAACTCGGCTTTTCTATGCAAGAATCGCATAGCATGGGCTTATTGCTCAGGCATCAGTTTGAAGAGGAGTTCCATCCGCCTGAGATCAGTGCGGGCTTGCCTGAACTGTCGAGCCGTTTGGCGTTGGTGGGCGACACCCTACTCGAGTGGATGTCTGTACCAGAAGGATCTCCACTGATTTGCCAAAGCCTCGAAAAATCTAAAATCAGGCAAACCACAGGCGTGACTATTGTTTCCATTGTTAATGCAGAGACCCTAGAACGTCGTGATGCGATTGCCAAAAGCGTCTTAAATGCAGGTGATATTCTCATCACCCTGGGTAAGGCGTCTCAGCTCGACGCCTTGCGTGAGGCATTAATACCAATTCCTATTTTAAATAGCGTCTGACGTCTTCGTTGTCGCTACGATTCTCGATGTGCTTATGTACGTTTATGTACACCTCACACATCTGCGAGTCTAGGCTCCTAGAATCCGCCTATACGCTATTCATACCAATTAAACGATTAAATGTCGTGTTGTCTCTTCGTTGTCGCTACGATTTTTTGTTCTTTATGTAGGTCTGTCTACACGCCCTCACAAAAAAATCTAGGCTCCTAGAATAGCCTAACACGCTATTCACTCGTTTAAATGGTATCAAACTGTGAACTGGTATAAAAACGGCTATGTCGTCTATTTAGTACTGGTTTTCAGACTAGTTTTTGATTTGGAAACAGGTACCGTCTCTAGTTCTTTGGCGACAGCATCCTTCACCGCATCGACGGCATCACGCTTGAGCTTAACAGGAATGCTTGCCATTAACGCCACTTGATTCGTTTCAGGATCCGTCTCTAAGTTTAGTTCAATGTCTTGCTTGTCAATTTCAATGTATTTTGAAATAACCGTCACAAGTTCATCTCGCATGGCTTCAATCACATGCGGTTCTAGCTGTGTGCGGTCGTGCATCAAGACCAAACGCAGGCGGTTATAAGCCGAAGAACGCCCTGAATTGCTGGAGTCATCCGCATCAAAGTTTCTGTCTAGCGGATTTACAGAAATGTTGGCTTGTTCAATGGTTGTTAAACCAAATAAGTTGAGGAGTTGTTTAAACATGTGTATAGACCTTTCTATCGTAATCGGTAAATGAGCGTTTTTTATAAAGCATAACATGCTTTTAAGGACTTACGCTTGCTTACGACTCCCTTTAAATAAGGCTTTTAACTTGTCTACCCATGAATCAGGTTCATCCAAATTCAAGAAAGGTACGTCTTCTCCTGCAATACGCTTGGCGACATTGCGGTACGCCTGCCCAGAGACACTTTCTTCGATGTTGACCACAGGTTCCCCACGATTGGTACTGATGATAATATCCTTATCTTCAGGAATCTGCCCCAAGAGACGAATCGATAAAATCTCTAAAACGTCTTCGGTGGACATCATATCATTCATCTTCACCAAAGCAGGACGCACACGGTTCAACACCAAGCGATAATCTTCAATCGTGTTTTTTGCTTCCAACAAACCAATCACACGATCCGCATCCCGTACGGAAGACATTTCAGGCGTTGCCACGACAATGGCTTCATCCGCAGCGGCAATGGCGGTTTGAAAGCCTTGCTCAATACCAGCAGGGCAATCGAGCAACACAAAATCAGCCACTTCACGTAACTGCTTACATATTTCGACCATATGCTCTTCATTCAAGGCACTTTTGTCTCGGGTTTGAGCCGCAGGCAAAAGCGTCAAGTTAGGCAGGCGCTTGTCTTTCACCAAGGCTTGTTGTAAACGGCAACGCCCTTCTAAGACATCAATCAAATTGTAGACAATGCGGTTTTCAAGTCCCATTAAAATATCCAAGTTCCGTAAGCCAATATCGGTGTCAACCAACACGACTTTAAAACCTAAGCGTGCCAACCCTGTACCAATGTTTGCGGTGGTGGTGGTTTTACCCACCCCGCCTTTACCTGAAGTCACGACAATAACGCGACCTTTCGGTTTTGCCGATTTTTTCTTAGGGGCTTTTTCGGTGGAATCCATCAAATCTTTTTCGACTGTCATGGTGATACCTCATAAATACAAAGACAAATACATTAAAATTATAGAGCAAAATGCCGTACGTATTAAACAAACCAATGAATAACGTAACTATTCAATAGTATACGTCAAAGGGTTTTGTTTTGGTTGCGATTGTAAAGCCCTTTTCTAAAGATGTTACATTTTAGATGTTTTTGAAGTCACTTAGGCAATTTAAGGAAGCGTCTCGTCTTTATTTAACTAAAACACTTTAAGAATTAAGAAGGTTCTTTCATGTTGCAAGGTTCATTTTATTTCGGTTCCATTCGCCACTTTTTACAATACTGCTTTCGCTTACCTACTTGGGTGCATGGCATTTTAATGTGCGTGGCGTTGAGCGTCTATAGCATGATGTCGCCCTTATGGGGGCTGATTAAAATGGCGTTTCAACCCTACCTAGATTTAAACGTCTTGATGCAATCGCCCGAACAGGCGATGCAAGCCTTGACGCAATTTGCCGACTTGATTGAACTAAACCCTGATGCCGTGCAAGACTTACAGTTGACGCTCATCACCTATTTAATGTTGCATCTGATTTACATGATGTTCATGTGGAAGTTCACCTTGTGGACGCTGGACATACTTAAAGAGCGTGTTTCTAAGAGCTAAAATAGCTCGATACTGTTTAATAGTTTACAATGGGGTGTTGTTTTGTAACAATACTGCAATTTAAAGCCTTATTTTGTTTTTATTTATTAGCAATTTGATTAAAAAAAGGGGGAAATATGACTATTGCAAAAAAACGGGTTCCTTGCCTGTGAATTCTTTCGGTTCAAATTTTATGCTTCAAAGCATAAAACCTGAATCGGTGATTGATTCAAATCCAACTAGCATAAGTTATTTAGATCAAGACGGGGCATATACATTTCGAGTGGATCCTAAAGAAATCTCAAAAACATTGGGTATTGCTCCAAACAAATTCAGACCCCTCCAGTTAGAAGTCCCTGAACAGCGTAAGATTTTTGAACTCAATTCGTTAAAAACCTTAGCTTTGTCTAGAATCGACCGCTTGGAGTTGCTACCCATTGAACAACGACCCAATAATTATGAGGACTTAATGCAAGAAGCCGAAAAGCTTTTAAAGGCTACTAAATCTGTTAAGAAAGATGTTGATACAGACAGTCCTTTTGGAGGTCTGACGGAAACCTTAGACCAAGTTTTTCGACTTTCTCAACATCCTTTGGTTTCTTCAAAAACAAAACAATCTATCGAGCGAATGAAACATAATTTTGTATAGTAAAAGATAGGTAAAATAGGCTATAATAAAGGGGTATTTGTTTAGTTGGAGAATCCCTTATTTATGACTTATCCTTTAGCCTTACGTCAACTTGCTGTAGAAAAAGTGCGTCAAAAAGAAATGACTCAAGCCAAAGCCGCC
>CANGYO010000019.1 GCA_947458095.1 Vampirovibrionales bacterium
TGCGAGGAGGTGGGTCAAAAGGGGGTGGATTTTTAAGGAGGGGGAAATGAGGGAGGAGAAACGCAATGCGTCCTTCCTTCCCCCTCCTTAAACCGCCTTTGGGGGTTTGGGGAGTCTTTGGCGGCACAAAGACCCCCAAGCACCAGCTCAACACGGAGCTAGAAATCCAAAAACACTATAAAAGCCCCTTCAACAAAAAGCGTAAGACCTTGATATGATCGTGATAATGTTCGCTCATAAAGGTTTGCATCGACGGCAAAAACGCCATCAACGCCCACAAACCGAGCATCACCTTCAACGGAGCCGCCACCATAAACACGTTCATTTGAGGCATCAACTTAGAAATATAGCCCAACGCCACTTCCACCATGAATAGCAAGGCCTGAACAGGGGCAGCGAGCATAATGCCTGTGCTGAACATGCCTGCCGACACCAAGATCATCCGCTTACTGAGGATGCCCATTTTCCCCATGGCAGGCATTAAATGCAAGGGAATCAACTCAAAACTGCTATGCAAACTCAACAACACCCAGTGATGAATCCCCAACACCATAAACAACACCAAGGCATATTGCGTCAACGCATTGCCTAGAATCGGGGCATTCACCCCTGAAGAAGGATCCAAGGCGTTTGCCATGCTTAAGCCCATTTGTTGAGACAAGCTTTCCCCCGCAATATGAAAGGCATCCATGACGTATTTCATCACCAGCCCCATGAGCAACCCTAAGGCGAGTTCTTTGAAAATATACGGCAGTAAATGAGGCATATCCATCGGCACCCACTGGAGCTGTTCTAGGTGTTGAGGCACCGTTAGCGTGAGGTAAAAAATCACGGCGGTGCTTAGGGCAAACCACAAACGCAGTTGCATGGGTAAAGAAGGGTGATTAAAAAACGGTGCGACCAAAAACAAGCCACTGACTCGGCAGAAGACCAGAAACGTCGCAATCAGGTGAGGCATCGAAAGCCACTGCAAGAAATCGCCCCCTAGTGCTTGAACGCCTGTGGTCATTTTAGCCGTTCCCTGTGTTTTGAGCCAGTTCCAGCATAAGGGCAAACATTTTTTGCGTGTGTTGCAACATTTGTTGAAGCATCCACGGTGCCATAAAGATCAGCACCAGACCGCTCACCAGCAGTTTCGGCACGAAAGTCAGCGTGGATTCCTGTAATTGCGTGACGGTTTGCACGAGCGAAACGAGCGTCCCCACAACAAGCCCTGTTATCAACAAAGGTGCGGAAATGAGCATGGTCATCCACAAGGTTTCTTTCAGCAAGTCTAGGAACAAGGCTTCGTTAATCATGCTTACCTAAACCCCATGACGAGACTTTGTGAAATCAGGTGCCAGCCGTCCACCAAAACGAATAGAATCAGCTTAAACGGTAGGGAAATCGTCACAGGGGGCAGGAACATCATCCCCATCGAAACCAAAATAGACGACACCACAATATCAATGACGATAAAGGGTAAAAATAGCACAAAACCTAGCTGAAACGCCGTTTTAAGTTCTGAAATAATAAAAGACGGCAACAAGACATAAGTCGGTACATCTTTAGTAGTTTTGGGCTTCTTAATTTTGGCAAGCTTGGTGAACAGTGCCATATCTTTTTCAGACGTCTGCTTGAACATAAACGTTCGCATGGGTTCGGTCGCCTTTTCAAGGGCGACATCCACGGACATTCTACCCTTCATAAAGGGCTCGAAGGCGACTTTGTTGACTTCTTCAAAGGTTGGCGCCATCACAAAAAAGCTTAAAATCATCGCCAAAGAGACAATCACTTGCGAAGGAGGCAAGGTCGGTGTTCCTAGTGCTTGACGCACGAGTGAAAGCACAATCACAATGCGGGTAAAGGCGGTGGTCATCACCAAAATGCTGGGGGCAAGGGTCAGCACCGTGAGCAGAATCAGGATCTGCACGCCTTGAGCCACTTGTTCAGGGCTATTGCTTTTCGCTACGCCCAATTGAATGGTGGGTAAGGCGACGCCTGCGGCATCTGCCATTGGCATGGCGACAAGCATCAGGACGATAGCGAGACCAAGTCCCCAATTCCAGTGTGGACGAGCTAGCATGGGGTAGTTTCCCTACTTTATTTCTTTCTCTCTTAATGAGTCCTAGTCTAGCGTGTTTTCTTTACATACGGCGATCTTTCCTTCAAAAATACCACATTTGCTGTATTTTTTGAAGATTGACAGCACTGCTTGATACGCTAAACTAAGAGAATCGAAAGCCCGTGTGGCGGAATCGGTAGACGCTGCGGACTTAAAATCCGTTGTGGCTAACACCACGTGCCAGTTCAAGTCTGGCCACGGGCATATCCCCTATTTCTTTTGGAATAGGGGATTTTTATAACCAAATACACTTTCGCAGAGCCTTCTATAAAAAAATCCCACGCTTCTGAAAAGAAGCATGGGAACTAACACTGCTCTGAAAAATCCGTTTGGTCAGTGGTTTTTACCTTAGGGGCTTTTAAAGAAAGCCCTAGTACTGTGGTTTGTTTTGTTGAAGGGCTTTCGCGATATTTTCTTTGCCGTCCGTGTCCATGTGTTGTGCCATGGCGTGTAAGAAGGCATTCCCTGTCACGCTAGGACTTTCAACAGGGGTCATGGCATTTTTTGCGACGGTAGGCGTCTGGACTTGGGCGATTTTCCCGTAACGTTGGGCCTGCTTACGAGCGATCGCTTCTTTGACCCTAAGGTTGACGCCGTCTTCCGTAAACGCATCAGGGTGTTGAGGTGTTTCAGGTTCTGAGATAAAGCCTGTGTGCTTCATTTTTTCACGGACTCGTTGCATCGTGTGTTGATAGGCGGGCTTTTCTTGTATGGTCAAACGAGGGGCGTAAGACGTGGGGGCTAATTCAGGTGAAAAAGGCTTGGATGCTTCTATAAGCGTAAAGCGTTTTTCGTGTTCCAAGCGGTGAGTGTCTAAACGGTCTTCTTTTTTGAACCTCGTTAAGCAGAAGAATCCGACAGCACTCATCAGTAAAAAGCCTAAAAGTAAGTGGCTATGTGCTTTTGCCCACTGAGCGAGTAGTGTGAAAAGCGTTTGGGCGGTTTGACGAATACTGGTGGCTTCAGTCCCATCACCATCTTCCGTGTCTAGTTCGTCAAGGGCGTCGCTTTCAATGGCGGTAGGCATATTGGCAATGCTTGGATCGTTTTCAAGTAAGGAAGACACACGGGGATTGACATTGGGGTTGAGTTCAAGAGAAAGGTCATCGGTGGCTGTTTGGAGTGTGGACGCTTTCTTTTTTGGGGTGGCTTTGACTTCGACATTGGCAACCGCTTCAATGTGCGTGGGTATTTTTTGGGCTTCACTACTTTCAATCGCCAAGAACACATCGCCTGACGATGTTTTTGGAGACTTAGCCCTTTTGTTGATCTGAGGGGTTAGACCCGCCGTGGCTTTGACCAAAGACGCTTTTTTAAAAGGGGCAGAGGTTTGCGAGGCATTTAATTCACGAAATCCGACAATCGGGAGTTTTAAGTCTTTGCCTTCAAGCATGAGTTGAAGATGCCCATTGTCTAAATGCTTCATACGCACGCTTTGAATGGAAGGGGCTTTTTCATACCGAATAGCAAAGGCGTTTGACGTCAATGCCGTGTCATAGAGATCTAAAACAAGGGCGTTGCCTTGATGTTTCGCTTCATGGCGTAGGGGCGAATCCGTATGAATATAAAGATTTAAGGTGCCTTGCGTTTCTCGTAAATCCACCCCATTGACATGGCTTAAGGCATGAGCCGAAAGTGGTTTCAACAGACTTAGCATCATTAGTACGCCGAACGCAAAAAATAGCGTAGGACGTGGGCAAAAGAAGTGCGTATGGAAGTTCATCGTTGTTGTCTCTCTTATCATCAGGCAGTGAAGTCGTGGGAAAGGTGTTAGTGCAATCCGTATACAAGTAGTTTGACACAGGGCGATTCGCTTTACCTTATACCTTGGGATGAAAGCATTCTTCATCTTAAGGCGTATTCTTCTCCATTAGATGCTTTAAATTCGATCCTGTTTCACATAAGTCGATGCTAAAAATAGTAGAATAGCGGATATCTTTGATTGTATAGCCACTCGGAGGGCTATATAAACGTATTATTTGCTAAAGTAGATTACCCTTATGTTGGAAGCTTCAAGACGATACGCTAAAAATACCGATTGGTACCAGCCTTTAGACAATTCGCCGAGTGCTTGGACGATGCTGAAGCACTTGGGCTTGTTGTTATGGCAGCGTTTGTGTAAATCGTTTCAAAAAGTAGAGACGCCGCCTGTTTTGGACAGAAAAGGTGTGAAAAAAGGTGTGAAAAAAAAGCCTTCCCGTCGTTTTGAAACAGCCTTAAAGCGTTTCCCTTTAAGGAAGCCCCTGAGTTTAGCGATCTATACGCAAAGGCTTACGCATTTAAATCCTTATGACACGGCTTTGTTATGTGCAGAAGACGAAGCGGATCTGCCTTCGACCGTTTTACCTGTTGAAGAAAGTTTAGCCTTGGTAGAAGAGCCTTCTGTAGAGGTGTTATGGGAACTGCCGTCTAAAGCATCAGAACCGACCAAGCTTTCACGACCCTTTCCGCCGACAAGCTTGGATTCTATGGAAGACATTAATACTTGGATTTTGCTCAATATTGAAGACGAGGCGGAAGAGGGCGTGGCTGAGTCTTCTTCTGAACCTGACGCTTTCGTGTTGATGACAAAGCGTCCTACGACGAGCGTGTCTTCTTCGCAAGCGAGGCACTTACAGCAAGAAGTCGAAAAGACCCAAGCATCTATTGATGCCTTGGTGAATGCTTATTTTTCTCAAACCCTTTAGGGGCGGTCTTTTATAGTGGATCGCTTATTTTGGCACCCTGCCATTATCGCCTAAAGCGAGCCTACCGTTAAGAAAATCTTTAGCTCTTTGCTGAAAAGCCTCCGTGATGCATCACGGAGGCTAAAAAAGATTGTCCTATCCAAAAAGTCTACTAAACAACGACTTCTTTTGGGTTGGGGGAACGTTTGCCGGCTTTTGCGATACACCCCTCTCTTCAAGCAAGTCAAGTCTAGCCTGATAATGCTTGACTAATTGGTCAATATGGAACTTTTTACTTTTTTCATCTCCCTCTTTTGCTACTATGCGCAAATCTAAAGATAGAGGTGCCGCGATCCATGCATGGTCTTTTCTTTTATTCGATGAGGCGTAAGTCTCTAAATCAGGAAGATAATCAGCTATAAGAGGAATGTTGTCAATCTGAGAACTATCTATTTGGTAGTTTTCTTGTAGAAAGTCTTTAATCTGTTGGAGTTCTCGCAGTAGTTCCTTGGTACCTTTTTTCATGCTCTGAATATAGTGGAGACTTCTTCCTGCTTCCCGCAGTTCTTTAAAAGCTGCGTGATCAAAAGTACCAGTACGTTGTTGAGACGCATTTTGGTTTCGTACTAAATTCGAGGAGAGAGAGGGGGGGGCGAAATTGGAGATTTGTAACATCATTAGTTACCTTTCATGGTTTATCGTAATTAAAAACAGAGGCATTCCTCTGCTTAGTGGCAGAAAACGCCGTGAAGCAAACGTTGTGCTATGTCTAACGAAATTGTTACAATTCTTTTCGATGCCTCTTTGGCAAGAAGCAACCTCGAAAAAAAACTTGAAAAGTTGCCGTTTCTATGTTAGGTTTATTGAGCCTATTAAATGATCTTCCCTTAATCAAACGAGGTCCAAAACATGAAAATTGCTTCCCTTCACATGTTAAACCCTGTCTTTACAAGACACGCTTTGATTATTTTGGTGGTGCTACTGATTCTCCCCGTCCTACTCATGGCTCGGTAGATTCTGTGTTGTAAAGTCCCACAAAAAACGCACACGAAATCCACACCGAGCCTTGCGCAAAAGGCTCGGTTAATTGTTTTTATAATTATAAGTCCCTATCGTATTGAATATCCCTAGAGAGACCCCTCCTTATGACCCCTTCACCTTCCCACCGCTTACCCTTAAGCCCTAGCATAACCGATGCTAACGCGGTTCACGATGCCACGCATGACACCATGCCCCCCATGCACGGTTCCCACTGCGGGACTCGCCAGTTGAACGGAGCGAGTATTTTGTTGGAATCCCTGCTAGAAGAGCGGGTCGACACTATTTTTGGCTACCCTGGAGGCGTCATTTTGCCGATTTACGAAGCCTTGCCTGATTACCCAAAATTACGCCATATTTTGGTGCGTCACGAGCAAGGGGCGTGTCACATGGCGGAAGGCTATGCTCGCACCACAGGGAAAGCAGGCGTGGTTTTGGTCACATCAGGGCCGGGTGCCACCAATGTCGTCACAGGGCTTGCCGATGCCTACTACGATTCAACACCCATGGTCGTCATTACAGGCAATGTGCCTGCGGAACTCTTGGGCAACGATGCCTTTCAAGAAGCCGATATTTTGGGCATCACCCGCCATTGCACCAAGCACAATATCATTGTGCGAGACGTCAAGGATTTAGCCGCCGCCATTAAAGAAGCTTTTCATGTCGCCACAACGGGTCGCCCCGGCCCTGTTTTGCTGGATATTCCCAAGGATGTCATCAATGCCAAGACTGACTTCAATTATCAAACGGTTGAACTCGATATTCCTGGCTACATCAATGCGGAAACCTATACGGCGGAAGACATTGCTCTCGCCTTGGATATTCTGAAAAACGCCAAGCAACCTGTCATCCTCTCAGGCGGAGGCGTCAACGGTGCCTTAGCCACCGAAGAACTCAAAGCCTTTGCGGAGCGTTTCAAAATCCCTGTGGGCTTAACGCTTATGGGCTTGGGGAGCTTCCCGACGTCGCATGAATTGAGCTTAGGCTTTACAGGCATGCACGGTCATTTTTGGTCGAACATTGCGGTTGCCAATGCGGATGTGTTGTTTGTGGTCGGCAGTCGCTTAAACGACCGCCAAACAGGCAAATCCGACCGATTCGCTCGCAAGGCACGCATTATTCACATTGATTTAGATCCTGTGAACATCAACAAAAACGTGCAAGCAGGCTTGGGCATTCAGGGTGAAATCAAGCATGTCTTGCAAGACTTACTCAAGGCGAGTGAAGATGGCATGAATGACTTTGACGAAAGCTTGGCGACTCGTCACGCATGGTTTGAGCAGATCGACTTTTGGCGAAACCGTCGGACGGAAACGCCGATGCCGACGCATTATTTGAGTCCCCAACACGCCATTGAACAGATTTTTGCGAATCTACCCAAGGATGCCTTTGTGACGACCGAAGTCGGTCAGCATCAAATGTGGGCGGCTCAACGCTACAACCTCGACCGCCCTCGCTCGTGGGTGACGTCTGGCGGGCTAGGCACGATGGGCTTTGGTTTTCCTGCGGCGATTGGGATTCAAGTCGCCTTTCCCAATGCCACGGTGGTGGATATTGCTGGTGATGGCTCCTTTCAAATGACGCTTCAAGAACTGGCGACTTGTGCGGTGTACCAGTTACCTGTCATTGTCTGCGTGATTAACAACGCCCACTTGGGGATGATTCGCCAGTGGCAGGGCAAAATGTACGGCAGGGAATCCGAAGCGTGGATGTATTCGCCTGATTACATCAAGCTCGCTGAAGCCTTTGGAGGCGTGGGATTCCGTGTCACCAAAGCCGAAGACATTGAAGCCACCCTGCGTCAAGCCATGCTCGTTCGAGACAAGCCTGTGATTATTGACTTTGTCGTTGCCGAAAAAGTCGATGTGTATCCGTGGGTGCCGAGTGGGGCGGGCAATGAAGACATGCTCACGGAAAATAAAGCCCCGTAGCATCAAACGAGGACTTTTTAGGTTTATTGCAATAAGACGTACAACTCCATAGACTGCGTATGCTTATTGAAAGGAAAGACATGACCACGCCCATTTCCACAACTTTAAATCTAAACCTCGCTTCTGCAACCCCACGTTCTGCGGAAGCCACTAAGACTGAAAACCCAAACGAAAAACCATTGTCGCCTGAAACAAAGCAGGCGTTACAGCGTTGGTATCCCAAGCAGGATGATTGGTATGGACTCTTTCCTCAAGCCAATAAGAATAAATTGTCTGATTTTTTGGCACACCCTGTTAAAAATTTGGGTGTAGTGATTGGAATTGGTATAACTGCTATAGAAGGATTAATTCTTGGACTACTGTTGTTTGGATTAACGAAGGCAAAAGATATAGCAAAAAATGCTACTGCTGAAACAAAGGCTAATATTAAAACAATTAAAGTAGGTGCTATGTTGCACTCTGCAGTAGTTCTTTTTTTTGGAGGATTAACTTTAGCCGATTACTTGTTACAAAAAAACCTCAACAAAGATACCCTTCAAGGCATTCAAACACTAGGCGAACAAGCCACACGAAACGATTGGATTAACTACAAGAAAACGCATCCCGAACTAAAGCACGCATAAAGGAAAATGACCATGCAAAGACACTTACAAATTCGTACACAAGCCAAACTCGGCGCCTTAGACCGTGTATTGGGCGCCTTAACCCACCGAGGCATCATCCCGCAAGCCTTCACCTGCACGCAAGTGTCCGACAGCGTCTTGCTCGTTGAAACGACGTTCGACTGTGCCGATGATCACGTGATGCTCAAGCTCTGCAAATTTTTAGATCGCCAAGTGTATATTTTAAGCGTGGAAGACATGAGTGCATCGCCTGTTTGTGTGCCATTGGGCTTGAGCATTCCACCGTTTCCCAAAAGCCTTCAAGCCGAAGAGGTACTCGCTTAGGCGAATACCTCCTCTTTGACCTAGTTCTGTTAGTTATTAAAACAAATCTAAATGGCTTTTCCGAATAAGACCCCTTTCTAGTAAAGCTTTCATCGTTTCTTCACGAATTAACTTTGGAGCAAAAGCAGGGATAGCTTTGGTAGTTTTTTCACTTTGGTTCTTCTTCAAAAACTCATCAAGAAATGGGTAAATTCTGATAAACATTTGTGGCGATTCATCACTATAGGAAATACCCATTGGTTTTGTATTATAAAGAAAGGGATCTTTGAAAGGGGCAGAACCGTCTTCATGTTTAAGAAAGAATGGAGTGGTTGATGCCGATTCTTCTAATGTTGTGTGAAAGCTATCAGGATCTTGTTTGAAGCCAGGATTTCGAACTAACTTAATGCTATCAGGAAGTTCTCCAAGCCTCCTTAAAACATCTTGAATACTTTTAACCACTCTTCTGTGCATCCCAACAGGGTCTTTATCAAAAACAGAAGGCATATAGCCGTTTTCAGTACCTATATATCTAAAAATATTGAGGGTACCGTAAATCGCATGGTCTACAAATGCTTTTGCAACCTTATCATCAACAGTAAGCCCTGTACGTTGATTTTTGGCAGAAACGGTGTTAGGAGCGAGAGAATTTCGATTATCGGAGTATCGGAGTATCGGAGTATAAGCTAGATTGTTAATCATAACAACTATCCTTTCTTATCAATTAGAGAGTAAAACAGCACGACAATTGATTAAATTGTGAGCCTTCAATCAAAATAGGCGAAAAATAAAAAAATGTCAACCGCTCAAATTGAAAGAAGCCACTATTTTATATTTGGGTTAAAATAAACTCAACTGTTCTATATTGTACTGTTAAATGTAAGGAAAAATTCCTATGATGACTGTTAATTCCCCTCAAGCCTTGCCAGAAGCACTTAAAGTATATTACGACAAGGACATTGACCGTAGTAAATTGTTGAGCAAAAAAATTGCTGTGATTGGCTTTGGTAGCCAAGGTTTTGGGCAATCCGTGAACTTAAAAGCATCAGGTGCCAACGTGAAAATCGTTTTGCGTCAAGGTTCCAAAACGGCTGAAAAAGTCAAAGCCAACGGCATGGAAAGCATCACTTTTGAAGAAGCTGCGGATTGGGCGGATATTCTGCTCTTCTTATGCCCAGACGTCGTACAAGCCGATGTGTACACGCAGTATTTTGAAGGCAAGCTCCGCAAAGGGCAAGCCTTGATGTTCAGTCACGGATTCGCCATCCACTTCGGCTATATTACGCCTCCTGCGGATGTCGACGTGTTCTTGGTTGCGCCTAAAGGACCGGGTCACTTGGTGCGTTCCGAATATGAGCGTGGGCGTGGCGTGCCTTGCTTAATGGCGATTCATCAAGACGCCAGCGGCGAAACGAAAGAAATCGCCTTGGGTTATGCGGCGTGCGTCGGTGGCGGTCGTGGTGGCGTGATTGAAACCACGTTTAAAGACGAAACCGAAACCGACTTATTCGGCGAGCAAGCCGTCCTTTGCGGAGGAGCTGCTGCCTTGGTGAAAGCAGGCTTTGAAGTTCTGACGGAAGCAGGGTATCCCCCTGAAATGGCGTACTTTGAGTGCTTACACGAATTGAAATTGATTGTCGATTTGATGTACGAAGGTGGCTTGGATGACATGCGTTATTCCATTAGTGACACGGCTCGCTATGGGGATGTCACCCGTGGACCTCGTGTGGTGGATGCCGACACGAAGGCTCGCATGAAGGTGATTTTGAAAGAAATCCAAGACGGCACCTTTGCTCGTGAGTTCACCGCCGATGTGCGTGCAGGTATGCCGCACTTGAAGAGCTTGGTGGAAGCGGATTCACAGCATCCGATTGAAGTCACGGGTCGCAAGTTGCGTGGCATGATGAGCTGGTTGAGCGAATCCAAGAACGTCCAGCGTGACAAAAACTAGTCACACGTGGCTTTGCATGAGGGGAGGCAAAGTAATTTCGCCTCCCCTTTTGGTTTTTTAGTGCTTGACTTTCAGCGTGGGGAAGAGAATGACATCTCGAATCGACGGCGAATTGGTGAGCAACATCACCAAACGGTCTATCCCCAAACCCAAGCCCCCTGTGGGAGGCAATCCATAGCCCAAGGCATTGACGTAATCTTCATCCATGGGTTGTGCTTCAGAATCGCCAGAGGCACGCTCCTTCATTTGATCTTCAAAACGAGCCTTTTGATCCAAGGGATCGCTCAACTCACTAAAGGCGTTGGCAATTTCCCAGCCGTTGATATACGTTTCAAAACGCTCACTCAAGCGGGCTACATGACGATGCACCTTCGACAAGGGCGAAATATCTCGAGGCAAATCTATCACATGCGTGGGCTGAATCAAGTGAGCTTCGACCTTTTCGGCGAAAACGGCTTCCACGACTTTGCCCCATGAATCGGTAGGCTCCACATAAACGCCTAAGTCGTTCGCTTTTTGGCGAGCCTCTTCTTCACTAAGTGGTAAAAAGTCCACACCGCTGTGTTCGGTAACTAAATCGACCATCGAAGCACGCTTCCACGGCCCAATGAAATCGAGGGTTTTGTCGCCATACTCGACTTTTAAATCGCCATGAATCGCCAAACAAGCGACTTGCACAAGGGTTTCGGTTAGGCTCATCATATCGTTGTAATCGCTATAGGCTTCATACAATTCAATGGAGGTAAACTCGGGGTTGTGGCGTGTGCTGATGCCTTCATTTCGGAAGCATCGGTTAATTTCAAAGACTTTGTCGCTCAAACCACCTACAATCAAGCGTTTCAAGTACAGTTCGGGGGCAATGCGAAGGCACATTTCTTGATCCAAACTATAGTGATGCGTCACAAAGGGATTGGCGGAGGCTCCCCCTGCAATGGGGTGCAACATGGGCGTTTCGACTTCCATATAGCCCTTGTCGTCGAGGTAACGACGCATCGCACTGACGATTTTGGATCGCTGACGCAAGGTGTGACGGCTGTCTTCATTGACGATGAGATCCAAGTAACGCTGGCGGTAGCGGACTTCTACATCCGTTAAACCGTGATACTTTTCAGGTAACTGCAAAAGGGCTTTACACAGGATTTCAAAGCGTTTGACCCGCACCGAAAGTTCTCCACGAGGCGTACGGCGAATGCTGCCTTCGACGCCCACCATGTCGCCCACATCCAGCAATTTCAGGATAGCCAGCAAGTCTTCATCGAGGCTTTCTTTGTGGCAAAAGGCTTGGATTTTGCCTGAGGTGTCGTGTAAATCTAGGAACATCCCGTTATTGCGGATCGCCATAATTCGTCCTGCTAAACGTACCACATCTTCGGTTTCAACGCCTGATTCAAGGGCATCGTACTGGGTGTGTAGGTCTTGATTATAGTGGGTGCGTTGAAAGCGATAGGGGTAAGGTTCATGCCCTGCTTCAATGAGTGCATCACGTTTTTCAAGGCGTGTGGCGATCGTGTAATGGAGTTCATCTTCAAATAGGGACATGGTAAAAACCTTTTTCTTGCAGGATATAGCTTTTCTATTTTCGCTAAAGCATACGAAAGGGTCAATGCTTTATTTCCTCATCTAAAAAAACGGCGAATTTCCGACACACGAAATCTATTTTTGGACACACAAAACCCTCATTTTCGACACACGAAAGGCCTGTTCTTGGCACACAAAACCCTTTGTTTTGACACATAAAACCCTCGATTCTGACACATGAAACTCGATTTCCGACACACAATTTGAAGGGAAAAATGGTTTTTGTCATGTTGAGTGTAACGAAACATCTCCTTCCAAAGGAGTCGTAGATGGGGGGAGATCCTTCACATGCGTTCAGGATGACGTCTTTAATTTTCAAGGAGCCACTCTTTTTCAGTATGACATTTTTTCAAGTCGTCGCCTAGTGCTTAAAGCCCACGATATAATGAGTCCATAACGCGAGGGTCTTCGCATCCTTGACCTGCCCTTGGCGGATGAGATCCTCAAACGCCTCTGGACTCACAATCTGCGTCAAAATGGCTTCATCCTCGACTTGAGGTGCTGCTTCTTCGGCAAGTCTGCAATGTCGAGCCAAATACAAGTAAATTCGCTCATCGCAAAAGCCTGGTGCCGTGTAAATATAGCCAAAATCGTGCCATTGCGTGCTTTCATAGCCTGTTTCTTCCCACAATTCACGAACGGCGGTGGTATCAGGGGCTTCGCCTTCCACATCCAGCTTACCCGCAGGGAACTCCCACAAGAACTCGCCTGTGGGGTAGCGAAATTGGCGAATAAGGACAAGATCGCCGTTGGGTAAGATCGGTAAAACGCAGACGCCTCCGGGGTGTAGGACGACGTCTCGGGTGGCGGGCTTGCCGTATGCCGTGAGGATTTCATCCTGCACGGTGCGGATGACTTTACCTGTGTGAATCAGCGTGCGAGACTGTTGAATCTCTGGGGTATCCGTGGTGTTGGGCATGAGGGATTTTCCGTATCTTACAGTTTTTCAATGATTCACCCTATTGTAACACAATGTAACAAGATAGGGTTGTGCTAGCACATTTTCCCACTTTTCGGTGTTTATATACATGTAAATGAGAAGGCGTTCACAACGAAGAAGAACAAAGAAGGACAAGACTTCACGCGTTTAAATAGATTGTGAGAAGGGTTTAGATTCAGCGATATTATATCGTCACCATAAGCTCATTCAAGCCCGATTTTATAATAGTGTTCGATAGATAGAGACCACCGTGTTAGCTTGCTAAATCCTGTTGAAAAAGGCTAACACCTTAGAAAATACACAACCATGTGCTTGAATCTGCTTCAATCACGTTTAATCATCAAGGGGAAAAACCATGACATCTTTTTACAACAGCTTTAACAATCCGCTTAACAACAATCTTTTGCGACCCACGCAAGCCACCCCTGCCCCTGTGGCAAAAACAGGTGTGGAAAAGGCTCAAGTGCCAACCGCCATTCAAAGCTTAGCGACTTTAAGTAATGCCGATGTCTTTCAAATTTCACCCCTTGCTGCAAGAGAATCCTTGCAACGGGCGAGATTTGCCGATTTTTCAAACGAACAAGTGAAAGCTCGTGTGGCAGAATCGATGGGTAGCTTTTTAGATTCTCCTGTAAGCGACATTCTTTCAGAAGAATTGCCTGAAGGCTTGAAAGACAACCCTCGTTTTGCTGAAATTATGAGCGAAAAAGCCGTCGACTTTATCTAAATGCGTTGTCATTTGGAGGACTCTACTCTTTCATTTGAATCCAGATTATTTGTTTTTTGAATCCTATAAAAATAAACATGACAGCTTTTCGATTTTGGTTTATAATACATTACAAAGTGATTTAGTTTGTAATGGTTAGAATTATCCCCCACAGAACGCCTGAAAAGGTGATTTCACCCCTTTCAATAGGGATTCGTCTTCAGTGTTTGTGTTCTATTTTAATTCTGTTCATCACAAGCAAGCGTGCTTGCAAGCCGTCCATTTGGTGGATGCCTAAAAGGTTCTTTATCCTTCATGCTAAGGAATGAACACGCTTGAGAATCTATGCGTTTCGCTAATTCATATGATTTGCACTACAATTGAGATAGGATTTTGACACTCATGCTTAATTCCCTTGATGAACTCGACACACCCGAAGAAGTGACCCGTTCTGAACGTATTTTAATTGTGGACGATGAAGTCAGCATTCGTCGCATTTTAGAAACACGCTTTAAAATGTTGGGTTTTGAAACGGCTTCCGCAGGCGACGGCGAAGAAGCGTTGAGCATGTTTGAAAAGTTTAACCCTGATATTGTGGTGTTGGATATTATGATGCCGAAAATCGATGGTTACGGTGTGACCAAGCATATTCGCAGTACCAGCGACACGCCCATTATTCTGCTCACCGCCTTGGGCGATGTTGCTGAGCGCATTACAGGGCTTGAGCTTGGGGCAGATGATTACGTCGTTAAACCCTTTAGCCCCAAAGAACTAGAAGCTCGGGTGAAGACAATACTGCGTCGAGTCAATGCAGGCTCTTCTTTCGCCAGTTCTGGTGAAAGTATCAGTAAAAATGGAGCTGTTGTCGAAGCCAGTAACGGCAACGGTAGTGGTAACGGCAGTGCGAATATGGGTCTCGTTACCATTGCAGGCGTTAAAATTGACTTTGTTAAACGGCAAGTTTTTCGTCAAAACGAACGCATTCGTTTGACAGGTATGGAGTTTTGCTTGTTGGAACTCTTGGCATCTAATTCGGGGCAACCCTTTAGCCGTGGGGATATTCTTCAACACGTGTGGAATTACCCCACAGATCAACGCATCGACACACGAGTGGTGGATGTTCACGTCAGTCGTTTGCGTGAAAAGCTGGAGTTGGACAAGGCAAATCCTGAGCTGATTTTGACCGCTCGTGGGATTGGCTACATGTTTCAGAAATTGTAATTCTGTGCTACAATAAAAGCGTTACTGATTTTAATGCTTGTGAAGGAACATTCTTATGGCAAAAGCACGTCAAGGTGCGGATAAAATCCAGCTCCTTATTTATCCCTTTGTGTTTATGGCGGTGTTGGTTTTGTTCTTTGCCTTGGTATGGGCGTTTGTGACCTATGTGGCTCCCTTGTTCGCCTAGATAAAACGATCTAAAAGCTCTGTAAAAGTCTGAAAACACACCGTCATTGCGAGCCGAAGGCGTGGCAATCCGTAAAGACCTTGCAGGTGGTAAACAGATTGCTTCACATACGTTCGCAATGACGATTCCCTTTTCGTAGAGACTGCAAGAGTCTTTCAAATAACGATCTAAAGAAAGCGTGTGATTCATGTCCATTTCGGTTCTGAAATATCTCGGCGTAAAAGATGCCCTAAAAACCTTCTATCGTGAAGCATGGTTGCCCCTTTACACCACCTTTGCGCAACGAGAAAAGATTTTAAGCTGGTTGAGCCTGATTGCTTTACTGCTTTCGATTTTCAAGAATCCCAAGTGGTTTTGGTTTGCCTTGGGCTTGATTTTAGGTGGGAAAGCTCTCAAACGTCACGCCACTGCTGAAAATTGGGACGCCTATGTCAAGCCTTCCGCCAAAAAAGGCGTGCTTTTTTTGCTGGACAAATACCTATAAATGACGGCTTCTTCAAATGCAACGCATTTGCGAAAAACCCTTAAAGACGGTTCCTTTAGCTTGGTGGATGCGAGCTTAAACGAAACGTATCACAATTGGGCGGGGGCGTTTGCCGAAGCCATGGGGCATTACGCCACGCCTGCTTTGGCTTTGCTTGAAAAGGCAGGTCATTCCCTTGAGTGTCTCCGCCTTTGGGATGTCTGCTTTGGTTTGGGGTACAACAGTTTTGCCTTTATTCAAGCCTTTCTAGCGTCTCCTTTGCTTGGGAAAGTCCAAACCCTTGAGATTCAAGCGGTTGAAATCGACGGGAGCTTAGCTCCCTTGTGGCAGGAGGTTTTGGCACAGGCTCATTTTAGTCCTTTAATGCAAGCCTTTCAGGTGTCACAAGTCCAAACGGCTTATGGCTACTTGCTTTCGTTTCAAGCGAAAGACGCCTCTTTCGCTTTACCAGACGTCCACATTCACATCTACATTGCCGATGCCTTAGCGGTTTTGCCTCAATGGTTGGAGACTCAAGCATCACCTGTTGATCTCATCTTCCACGATGCCTTTTCGCCTAGCAAAGTGCCTCATCTGTGGTCAAGCGATGTGTTTAAAGTTTATGCGTCGGTCTTGAATCCCACGCATGGGGGCATTTTGACGTATTCGTTGGCTCGTTCGGTGAAAACAGCGGTGGAATCAGCAGGCTTGGTTTGGGAAAAACTTCCCCCTCTTGGTTGGAAGAAGGGGGCGATGCTCGTTCAAAGACCTAATGCAGGCTCGACGGCGGCGCATCTTTAGGCTCTTTAGACTCGTTCTTTTTCTTGTCTTCACGCCACTTGAGCCAGTGAGCTGACGGTGAATTCTTCGCAGATTCACTTGGTTTTTCGTCTTTTTTAGGGCGTTTAAAGGGGAGATCACGAGCATCTAAGCGTTGTACAGAAACTTTAATTTGCGGTTTAAAGAGAATCATGACCGTTAGAATCACCATAAACCAAAGCAATACGCCTTGAAATAGTGAAATCTCAACCCCGTGAAAGATACTAAACACAAGCATATTCCATAACCCCGTGCAAAGCATACTGGGGAGTACCAGTACGATGAGCAAGGTCATCAGCAGGCTTAAAAGACTTAGAAACAATCCAAGCACGGCGGGCAACATGAGTGGGCATCCTTCATTTCTTTAATCTATAGTGTTGGATAGATTAAACAGGCTATGAGGCTATTCTAGGAGCCTAGATTTTTTTGTTAGGGCGTGTACATAGACGTACATAACAGAACAAAAAAATTGGTGCGACAACGAAGAGACCATAGACCGTTTTATATAGCGGATACTATAATGGCACTATACCATGAAGGCGGTAAAGCACAACAGGTCTACGCATTTTTTTAAGAATGGACGGCTCTATCATAATGACATCAGCCTTCATTTATTGTATAGTATTTTTTAATAAGACGACACACTCCAGAAAGGACATGCCATCATGGGGAAATCAATCACATGGACGCAAGTCAAAAAAGAACTCAAACACCATTCCACCACAGACTTATTAGATCTGATTAAAGAATTACACGCTGCCAATGACCTGAATAAGGTTTTTCTTTCAACTCGTCTCAAGATAGGCACGACACTGGGTTCTAAAGAGCTTGAAGGCATTAAGAAAAAATTGCAAAAAGCCCTGTTGCCCTCACCCAAACGGTATTTTGATTATGAAGAGTACGCACCCGATCCCAAATACACCATGGCACATAAGCTCATTAAAGATTACGAAAAAACCAAAGATGACTTAGGTATTTTAGATCTTTACCTAAGCTATGCAGAAGGAGCTGAAGCGTATTTGAACAAGTATGAATACATGAGTACACGTTTTACCGAATCAACGTGTGGGTTTTTGGCGAAGTTTGAAGCACGTTATCAAACAAATCCAACGTATTATAGTCGTTATTTTAAAAAACGATTAGAACATCTTAATCAGTCGCCGACATTAGAAAACTTTGATTATTTTGGACAATGTTTTCAAGATTATCTTGTGGCTCTTTTGGATTTAACACCGCCTAAGGTGCTGGACGATTTTGATCGAGAAGAACTTGCCTGCGTGTAGTTTTTTCTTTGTTATATAATGGGGGGTATTAACGGTTCACAATATATAAAGGACATCCCCATGAATAGCCAAGCCCCTTTTGACATGCGTCACAAATCTAAAGAAATCAACGACGGTCCTGCACGTGCGCCCCACAGGGCTTTTCACCGAGCCATGGGACTCGTCGAAGCCGACTTCCAAAAGCCGTTTATCGGTGTGGCGAATACGTGGAATGAAGTCACGCCTTGTAATTTAACCTTGCACGATCAAGCCACGCTGATTAAGGCAGGCATTCACGAAGCAGGGGCGATTGCTCGTGAGTTTACCGCTATTTCCGTCAGTGACGGCATTGCCATGGGGCATGAAGGCATGAAGGCGTCGTTGGTAAGCCGTGAAATTATCGCCGATAGTGTGGAACTCGTCATGCGCGCCCATTGCTACGATGCCTTTGTGGGCATTGCGGGTTGCGACAAGTCCTTACCAGGTATGATGATGGCGATGGCTCGCTTGAATGTGCCAGCGATTTTCTTGTATGGTGGCACGATTATGCCAGGGCATTTAGACGGTCAAGATCTCACCGTGCAAGATGTTTATGAGGCGGTGGGATCGCACGCTGCTGGTAAATTAAGCGATGCAGGCTTAAAAGCCGTCGAAGAAAATGCTTGCCCTGGAGCAGGCAGTTGTGGCGGTCAATTCACGGCAAACACCATGGCATGCGTCGCTGAAGCGATCGGGCTAGCCTTGCCGGGGTCTTCCGCCATCCCCGCCGAGCATCCTGCTCGTGCAGCGATGAATCATCGCTACGGTCAAGCCATTGTGGACTTGTTGAAGGCAGGCATTTTGCCTCGTGATATTCTCACTAAAAAAGCCTTTGAAAATGCCGTGCGAATCGTGGCAGCAACTGGTGGATCCACCAATACCGTCTTGCATATGCCAGCACTCGCCCATGAATGTGGCTTTGAAGTCACCTTAAAAGATATTGAAACATGGTTTAACACCACGCCGTATTTTGTGGATCTCAAACCCGGTGGACGCTTTGTCATGTGGGATGTCTACCAAATCGGCGGCGTGCCTGTTATTCTGAAAGCCCTTTTAGAAGCAGGTTACTTGCACGGTGACTGCTTGACGGTTACAGGCAAAACCCAAGCCGAAAACCTCGAAAATGTTCAGCTCCCCACAGAACAAGCCGTCATGGTACCTGTGACGGCTCCCCTAAGTGCAGGTGGAGGCTTAAAAATCTTGTTTGGCAACATGGCACCAGAAGGGGCGGTTGTGAAAACTGCAGGGCTTACAAAATTGGTGCATCGTGGCAAGGCGAAGGTCTATAATGGCGAGCAGGATTGTTTTGCTGCGATTGTGAAAAACGAGATTGTCGCTGGCGATGTCGTGATTATTCGCTACGAAGGGCCTAAAGGCGGGCCAGGTATGCGTGAAATGCTTTCGGTTACCGCAGCGATCGTCGGACAGGGCTTGGGTTATGATGTGGCGTTGTTGACGGACGGTCGCTTTAGTGGGGCGACTCGTGGGTTAATGGTGGGTCATGTGGCACCTGAAGCCTATGTGGGCGGTGTGATTGGGCTGGTTGAAGCGGGCGATGAGATTGAAGTCAACGCCGAAACAGGCATTATTACCTTGTTTGTGGATGAGGCTACGCTTGCCGAGCGTCGGGCGAATTGGGTGCAACCCGAGCCGAACTATCCTGCTGGAGCCTTGTGGAAGTACGCTCAACAAGTCGGCAGTGCAGCTCAAGGGGCGGTGACGCATCCTGGGAATTGCTTGAAATAAAAAAAGGAGCTTCAAATGAGCGGATTCCTTCAAGCCTTTAAAGACTTTGCCTTAAAAGGCAACGTCATGGACTTAGCCATTGGGGTCATTATTGGCTGAGCCTTTGGTAAGGTGGTGACGTCTTTGGTCGACAATATCATCATGCCCCCGATTGGTTTTTTAATCGGCGGAGTGAACTTTTCAAACTTAGCGATTGCCCTTCGTCCCCCTTCAAGCATTGGTTTAGAAGTCGCCCCTGTTTTATGGAAATATGGGGCTTTTCTTCAAAGCGTCTTGGATTTTTTGATTGTCGCCTTCGCTATTTTTAGCATGCTTAAAGCGATGAATCACTTTAAAAAAGAAGCGACGCCTTCTGTTGAAGAGGCGGTTCCACCCGCCACACCACGAGACACCGAATTATTGGAAGCTATTTTGGAAACTTTAAAGGCAAAGTCTTAAGCATTTCTATAAAAGTGAGCAAACCTTAAAATAACCTAAAAAGCCTTACCTTAAACGGCGTTCTTGTGTTAAATTAAATAAAGTCATACGCTAACGTTAAGGTTTATGATGTATTATTATTTTTTGTAAAGGATCTCAAAATGACCACTCAAGTTACGTTTAAAGGCAATGCCATTGATTTACAAGGTTCAGAAATTCGTGTGGGGCAGAATGCACCTAACTTTGAATTGTTGAACAGCAAGCTTGAAGCCATCACCTTAAACAACTATGCAGGCAAAACCTTGTTCTTAAACATCGTTCCTTCGTTGGATACCCCTGTTTGTCAGATTCAAAGCCGTCACTTTTACCAAAAGTTAAACGGTAAATCCAATGTAGAGTTCATCACCATTTCGGTGGATTTGCCTTTCGCTCAAGCCCGTTTTTGTGGTGCTGAAAACATTGAAGCCACCACATTAAGCGATCACCGTAACTTGAGCTTCGGTGAGGCGTACGGTTTGATTTTGCCTAACTTGCGTTTATTGACTCGTGCGGTTATTATTATTGATGCTCAAGGTAAGATCGCTTACAGCGAAATCGTGCCTGAAGTGACCAATGAGCCTAACTATGACGCAGCGTTAAACGCCCTTGAGCAAGCCCTTTCCGCAGGTGCTTCTGCTTAATCGTTAAAGCCATTTTATTAAAAAAGCGACGCTTCTTGAAAGAAAACGTCGCTTTTTTGTGTTTGTTTTTTAGATAAAAAGTGGGGACATCTAACTCGTTGCACCAGCCAACGTCCAAGCACTAAATCCGAGCGGGTGAGCGAATTGCGAATCCCCGAGCGATTTTGCGGACGTCCCACGTGTAGAAAGTGGAGCAAGCGAAGAGGTTGAGATGGGGGGTGGATTTTTAAGGAGGGGGGAAGAGAAGGAGAGCCGCAACAACTTCCTTCTCTTTCCCCCTCCTTAAACCGCTTTTAGAGGTGTTGGAGACCTTTGGCGGAGCAAAGGTCTCTGACGACGACCAGCTAAAAACGGTAGCTCAAAATCCAAAAAACAGAGATTCTTAAAACTTAAACAGTCGCCGTCAAAAGCTTTTCAAGGGTCGACCCCATATCCGCTGGGGATTCCACCACCGCAATGCCCGCTTCCGTAAGAGCCTTCATTTTTTCAGTAGCTGTTCCTTTACCACCTGAAATAATCGCACCCGCATGACCCATGCGTTTTCCGGGAGGCGCCGTCTGACCCGCAATAAAGCAAACCATCGGTTTGGTGACGTTTTCTTTATAATAGGCAGCGGCTTCTTCTTCAGCCGAACCACCGATTTCGCCAATCATAATAATCGCATCCGTATCAGGATCCGCTTGGAACAAGGCTAACGCATCGATGAAGTTGGTGCCGTTGATGGGATCCCCACCGATACCGATACACGTGCTTTGCCCGATGCCTCGTTGGGTGAGCTGATCCACCGCTTCGTAGGTGAGCGTTCCTGAGCGAGACACCACACCGACACGACCCGCCAAGTGAATCGAGGCTGGCATAATGCCGACTTTCGCTTGCCCTGGGCTAATGATACCAGGGCAGTTCGGCCCGATGAGACGCACGTTGGGGTATTCGGTCAGCAACAAGTGCTTGACCTTCATCATATCCACCACGGGAATGCCTTCGGTGATGCAAATCACGAGTGCCACACCAGCATCCGCTGCTTCTAAAATCGCATCCGCCGCAAAAGGAGGAGGCACAAAAATCACGGAACAATCGGCCCCTGTTTGAGCCACAGCGTCTTTCACGGTGTTGAAAATCGGTAAGTCTACGCCGTTTACGGTGTGAGTCGTTCCGCCTTTGTTGGGGGTGACGCCTCCGACGATTTGCGTGCCGTATTTCAAGCATTGTTCAGCGTGGAAGGTGCCTTCACGCCCTGTTAAACCTTGTACAAGGACTTTTGTTTCTTTGGTTAATAAAACCGCCATGTCATCATTTCCTTTTTAAAATAGATGTAAGTTTAGGACTATACAGAGGTCGTCTGTTTGAGCGAAAGAACGACCTTTTCAGCAGCCGCTTCAATGGTTTCACCCACGTCATAGCGAATGCCACTTTCCGCCAAAATGCGTTTGCCTTCTTCCACATTGGTGCCTTTCATGCGAATGACAATGGGCAAGCTCATGTTCAGCTTTTGGGCCGCTTTCACCACGCCAGTCGCCAGCAAATCGCAACGCAAGATGCCGCCAAAAATGTTGATGAAAATGACTTTCACATCTTTGTCGCTCATAATAATACGGAAGGCGTTTTCAATGGCGTCTTCTGTGGCACTACCACCGACGTCCAAGAAGTTCGCGGGGGAAGCACCGTAGAGTTTGACAATATCCATGGTTGCCATGGCAAGACCAGCACCGTTGACCATGCACGCCACTTCGCCGTCTAGTTTAATGTAGTTCAAGCCGAATTTGGACGCTTCCACTTCAAGGGCATCTTCTTCATCAGTGTCACGCAAGGCGACGATGTCCGCATGACGGTACAAGGCGTTTGAATCAAAGTTGACTTTGGCATCCAAGGCGAAGACTTGATCGTCCGCCGTGATAATGAGCGGATTGATTTCAAGCAAGCTACAGTCGGTTTCGATGAACATCGTGTAGAGGTTTTGGATCAATTTGTGAGCCTGCTTGCTTTGAGCAGGGTTTAAGCCCAAGTTAAAGCAGATTTCACGGATTTCATAGGCTTGAATGCCTAAAGCTGGATGAATCACGGTTTTCTTGATTTTTTCAGGCGTTTTTTCGGCGACTTCTTCAATATCCATACCGCCTTCGGTCGATGCCATTAACACCGCACGAGAGGTGGCTCTGTCCATGACGATTGCCAAGTACAATTCACGAGCAATGTTGGAGCCTTCTTCCACCAAAACGCATTTGACTTTTTGCCCTTCGGCACTGGTTTGGTGCGTAATCAATTGCATGCCGATAATGGCTTCTGCAGCGGTGCGGACGGCTTCAGGGTTATTGTCGACGACTTTGACACCGCCACCTTTGCCACGTCCACCGGCGTGGATTTGGGCTTTTACGACGACTTTCGCCGTTTTGAGGGTGCCTGCCACGGTGACGGCTCCTTCGGGGGTGGTGGCGACATCGCCATTGGGGACGTTAATATCGTAGTTGCGAAACAAGCCTTTGGCTTGATATTCATGGATTTTCATTCAGGATTTCCTTCACTAATCAAACTAAATCAGTATAAATAAGAACATGACTCTATTGTAGCTTCTACACCGCAAAAAAAGCAATAGGCGATATTAAGGAGATCTTGATTTTATAGTTTTTTGGGTAAAATTGTTGATTTAACGAATCGTTGCATAAGCAGGCGTCAACGCACTAAATGCGAGGCTTCCGAGACATTTTGCGGACGGCAGGAACGAAGGGAAAGCGAGAGGGGTGGGATAAACTCATTCACGAAGTGAATCTTCACCTTTAGGAAGGAGAGGTTGGGAGAGGAAACCAACGGTTTTCTTTCCCAAGAGAAAAAGTCAGAGACTTTTTCGACGGAAGGGGGGCGACCAAGACCCTCCCTCCCTTAAGCCGCCTTTAGAGGTATCGGAGACCTCTGGCGGAGCAAA
>CANGYO010000020.1 GCA_947458095.1 Vampirovibrionales bacterium
GACTCTAAATCGGTTGTAAAAAACCAGGGTGTCGGACGATCGCCTAGAGCTTTTTTATTATTTCATACATAAGGTGTTTGAGACCTTTGGCGGAGCAAAGGTCTCTGACAAACGAGTAACCTTAAACAGAGCTAGAAATCCAAAAAAACTAAAAGAGATCCACAATGCCTAGCCAAACGACGACAAAACCGACGCATCACGCCTTTTTAGGAGGCACGCCCCACGCACGAACCAAACACGCCCTTGAGCGTTTGACGGCGTGGCAAACGGAACACGGTGTCTTATCTGAAACGTGCTACATCCTCGTGCAAGATCGCCGTCAAACTGAGGCATGGCGAACCTTGCACGACGCTCAATTCCCCGAAAACGTCCGCTTTCAAGGCGTGAAAGTCTTGAGCTGGTTTCAATGGTCGCTGAATTGGCTGAATCAAAGCATTGGGCTGGCACCGCAAGTGGTGGGTCACTTTAAGCAAGGTCTCGGTCTTCGTGATTCATCCACGCCGAAACCTTTTTCGCAAGAAACGTGGCAATTGCTATCGTCCGCCGATGCCCTGCTTTTGCTGGAAGCCTACTGGCAAAACGACCTAGATACTAACTTGCTCGACAAAAAAAATCTCGTCGAACATCTTTTAACCACGACGGATGCTCACGATTGGCAAGCCGTCTGCGACACGCATTTTACGGATGCTCAAGACGACTTCGCTCTAGCAGGCGTCTTCGATTGGTTTGTGCAACATACGGTAGAACAAGGGCTTTTGCCGATTGCGTGGGTGCCTGCCTTGGCGTGGAAGGCAATGGACTTTCTGCAAACGCATGATGCGGACGCCTTGCATCACTTGTGTCAAGGCATCCGCTTTTTAATGGTGGATCACACCCACGCTTTGCCTGAACAGGCGTGGGCATGGATGCGTCTTTTAGAGCGTGAAGGCACCACGATCTGGAGTTTGGGCGATGACTTTAGCTTCCACCAACGCCTTGAAGAAAACGCCGTCTTCGGGCAAAGCGACGAACCCCTTTGGCGTTCGGTGTCTCGTCCGCCGTTTTGGGATGCCCTAAAAGCCACGATGACCAGCCCCCTGAGCTTGACTTTTCTACCTGATGAAAACACGCCAAAAACAGCAGACTGCGGTTTTAAAGCCAACATCCACGCCTTTTGGCAAGGTAAGCCCTCGCCAAAAACGCCGTCCGTCCACGCCGTGCAAGTCGAAAGCCACGATTCCTTGGATGAAGCCCACCGTGTGGCAGTGGCGGAACAGGTGCTGGCGTGTTTGGAGCAATCCTTGTCGTCTAAAAACCCCTTCCCTATTGCGATTATCGTGCCATCGACGAGCGAAAAAAAGCAGTGGAAGACCTTTATTTCTCAATGCTTGGGCGACAATGAACCATCCGAAAACGCCTTGCTGTGGGCGTGGCTTGAGATCGGAAACGCCTTTTTAAGCCTGTGTGCCGATTTTCCTCATCACACGCTTCAAACAGAGAGTCTCATTTATAGTAAACGGCATGAACCTGCGTGGCAGGTGAATCCACTGGTGTGGGTGGCTTCGCCTGATTGGGCGGAAGTGTTGCAAAGCCATGTGAATCAAGCATGGAGCCTGTTTCAGTCGCATTTGGACGAGACCCCTGGAGATTTTCAGACCTTTTTACAAGGTCAAGCCGATGCCCTGTTCCCTCTCCTTGAGGAGAGGGCTAGGGAGAGGGGGAGATTTCAAGCTTGTATAAGCAAATGGCTATGGGCATGGTTGTCTCTGCTAGGAGAGGGCGCTTCTCAAGAACGACGCCCCTTTGAAGCCTTTTATAAGCGTGTGGAATCCACCGAAGCACGGATGCAATCCACCCTAGAAACAAGGCGTATCCCCCTAAAGGCGTGGGCAAACTGGATGCAGTCCACCCTAGACGACTTGCGACACGAAGAGGCTCCACGCTCAACGCCAGCCTTGGTGCAGGTTTACACGGTGGAAGAGGCGCCTGCTCACGCCTTGCATACGGTGATTGTGCCGAATCTCTTTAAAGCGTCGCACGAAGAAAAGGGCTTGGAATCCCTTGCCACGGGGACGGAAAATGACACGCCTGACGCCGTTTTGACGCCTTTGACCCAAACCCTCAACGCTCTAAACGAGCTGGAAAGCTGGGTGCATCAGTTGGCTGGCGTGCAAGACTTGTATCTGATTAGCAATCCTGAAAAGTTGCAAGGCTATAATGACGCCCAACGACAGGTGTATCATCAGTTTTTGGGAGGCTTCTTCCAGCAAAACGATGCCTCCACAAAGCTTGATGCCCCAGAAAACGTCGATGCAAACACGCCTCTTTTAAGCGAAGACGCGCTCAAGGCGTTGGCTGATTTACGTCAAGCCTTTCCGCAAGATGCCCTTGCTTACTCGTCTTACGGCGAATTGAATCATACAAGCCTTAGCCCCACCGATTTAGAAACCTATGTGAAATGCCCTAGGCAATTGTATTACAAACGCTTTAAGTTCAGCACGCCATTTAATGCCAAGGCGTCAAAGGGAACGCTGGTGCATAAGGTCTTTGAGTTGTACCACAAGGCGTGCAATGCAGGGGACATCGCCTTTGGTTATGAGAGCTTGAATCATTTTATGCGTCAATGTTTGGATGTGGATGATGCCGCCTTTTGGCATCCGCCAGACGGTTTGTTGGAAGAGCCTGCGTTTAACGTGTATGTGCAACAGCCTGTTGTGGTGCGTCAAGCGTGGTTTCGACGTATTTTAGAAGCCGTGCAATCCTTGCAGGAAACAGGCTTTTTTGAGAAATCGCCCGTTCGAGTGGAAACCGAGTTTCGCATCAATGAAGCGTATTTGACGGAACTTTCGGGCTTTCATTGGAAAATGTTTGTCGATGCCGTCTATTTTTATCAAGACGGAAGTATTCGCATTGTGGACTATAAAACGTCGAAAGGCAAGTTCGAGCAGACCAAAGAAGAAAGCCGTCAAGGCAAGCTTAATCGTATTTTAGACGGACTCCCCCCTCGAAACGTAGGCGAATCAGGCTATGACGAGCGGGTGACGGATTACTTGTATTGGCAATTGCCGATTTACATCGTCGCCTATGAGTTTGTGAAATCGGCGGATGTTACGGAAGCTGGTTTACAGATGTTTCGATCTACCCAAGAAAATGCGACAGGCTCTGTTTTTGTGGCATTGGATGTGCCTCGTTTTAAAGCCGAAAAAGATCGCTGGCTTGTCAATGTTCATGAAGAGGTACTCAAACCCTTGTGGGAAGAACGCTTGTTTCGAGCGAATCCGCAGGCGAGCTATTGCGAGTGGTGCGATTACACGTCCATTTGTGAAGCGTCGGCTGGTGAAGATGACGACATTTAAAAGACCTGCACCTGCGAATCCAGCGGATTCATAAAGCGGGTGATGTTATTGCGGAAAATCAGCGACACCGTGCCTGTAGGACCATTACGCTGTTTGGCGATAATAATTTCCGCAATACCAGGCTTGTCGGTTTCTTTGTTATAGTATTCGTCCCGATAAATGAACATAACCACATCGGCGTCTTGCTCAATAGATCCTGATTCCCGCAAATCACTCAACATCGGGCGTTTATCGTCACGGCTTTCCACCGCACGAGACAACTGCGACAGGGCAATCACAGGGCAACGCAATTCACGAGCCAGCCCCTTCAGCCCACGAGAGATCGCTGCAATTTCGTTCTGCCGATTTTCCATGCCTGTGCTACCAGCACGACCCTGCATCAACTGCAAATAGTCAATCACAATCATACCGATCGGTTCATTTTGGCGTTCAATCATCAACTTGCGTGCCTTGGCACGCATATCCATGACGGTCATATTGGGCGTATCATCAATAAAAATGGGGGAATCGCCTAAGCGACCCATCGCAGAAGCGAGCTTTGAAAAGTCGGTTTCGCTAATGTCACCTGTACGAATGCGTTGGGCATCAATTTCCGCTTCAGCACAAAGCATCCGCTGTACGAGCTGTTCTTTGCTCATTTCCAAGCTAAAGAAGAGGACAGGGGCTTTTTCACGCATGGCAACGTGTGTGACCAAGTTCAAGACCAACGCCGTTTTCCCCATGGAAGGACGAGCGGCGAGAATGAGCAAGTCGTTTTTTTGAAAGCCAGACAAGTAATTGTCTAAATCATAAAAGCCCGACGCCACACCCATTAAGCTACCCTTGTTATTGTTACGCTCTTCAATCTGTTGAAAGGTGGTGGGTAAAATACTTTCAATGGGGGTGAGATTGTCTGAAATGTTGTGTTGAGCAACCGCAAAGACGGCTTGCTGGGCTTCATCGATCGCCAGTTCTGCGGACTCACTTTCGTACGCTGAACGCACGACTTCTGCCCCTGCTTTGATTAAGGCACGTTGCAAGGCTTTGTCTCGAATAAGGGTGGCATAGTAAGTCAAATTGGCAGTGGTCATTACGGCTAGAGCCAAATCGTTCAGATAAGAACGCCCCCCCACATGTTCAAGCATGTCTTGGTTTTTCAAGACTTCCGACACAGAAATGAGATCGACCGGTTGCCCTTTTTCAAAGAGGTGACACACCGTTTTGTAGATGAGGCGGTGACTAGGACGGTAAAAGTGATGCTCTCTCAAGACGTCCACCACACGAATCAGCGAATCAGGTTCGACCAAAACACCACCCAAGACGGCTTGTTCGGCTTCAAGGGCATGGGGCGGAATACGGTCAAAAAAGCTGTAATCGGTGTCGTCTAGAAGGCGAGCATCGTCGGGGGAAGAGCTTGCTTTTTCGGCAAGGGAGCCTCGTGCTTGCAGGTCAGGTTCAGGCTCAAAATCGGGGAGTTCAGGCAGATCTAAAGGAGGAAGACTTATTGCCACTTCTTCATTCATGGAACACCTATTTCTTTTCTAGTAAAAATAAAAATTCTTGATGCGGTTTTTCAGAATCACGAATCCAATCTTTCGTCCACTGCATGCCTGCCATCACGTTTTGTTTATAATTTATTTTTAAAATGTTTAAAATTGTCCCGTTTTCATGCAAGACGTTTTCTAGTTCTTCAGCCGTTGCACGTCCTCCTGAACTATAAGACAGTAAAACATAACGAGCTTGCACGTTTTGAATAAGTTGAGCAATCGCATTAACGGCGATAAATCGTCCTGCTTCATCCTTACGAAAATCTTCAAACGGTGAATAGGAAAGCGTGTCTTTAGAATCAATGCGTCGATTAACCTTCCCAAATAATTCGGGCTTGTCATTTAAGCAAATGGTTTTATACACATGATAATAAGAGGCATAACGAATACGAGACGGAGGCATTTTTTCATTGTTCGAACCATAAGGCGGATCCAAATAAGCCAAATCGTAGCTTTGACCTTGAATGGCATCAAATATACTTTGATTCGTGACAAAATGTTTTTCTTGAGAACGCACAATGTTAGGGACTTTTAAGTGTAAATCATTATAGGATCGTGTCGACCACTCCCGTAAGTAGGACGCATAATGCCCCATAGTATTATCCACCACGTCAAGAGCATTAATTAGGCTAGTGACTAATACATTTTCATCTGTTTTGTTGAGTTGAAGACGATCAATTTCTTGACGAATGGCGTCTAATCTCATCGTATTTTTCAATTGCCAAGGACGTTTATGGAGATGCAAGTCTTCAGGTAAGCATCCATAATGCTCTGAATACCAACCATAAATAGGAGCTGATTGATTTAAGGCATCGATGTGTTCTTGATAGTAAGACAAAGGTGCTTGGGCTTCTAAATAGCATGATGCAAAAGTGCTTGACCATTTTGAAACATCATTACTATGTACTTGATAACCTGATCGAGCCAGTGCTTGAGACACACGAGTCGTACCAGCAAAACCGTCTAAAACGGTTTTGATTTCTAAGGGACGAATTAGCTCTAAAATCGTGGGAATAAGTTTAAGTTTAGAACCTGCATACTTAATGCCTTCTGTGGGGATTAAATAGGGTATCGTATTCGTGGTTTCTTGAAAAGACTCCACATCGAATAATAAAGGTTGAAGGCTCATTGAAAAGGATACTCCCTTTTAAGTTGGGTAATATCTGCTTTAAGTTGTTCTAAAGCAACAGAATGCCCACGTTCTGACGCCACCAGTGCATGAGAAAACAAACGAACCAAAATGGGGTTTTCAGCATAATCAATCCAACCATTGGTCAGACTTTCAAGATAAGGATACGCTTGTTTGGTATGCGTCCATACGCCTCGTTGTAGTGCATTGGCATTGGCTCCGCCATAGCGAACTTCAAATAAGTAGTGGTTTTCAGCATCATAAAAACGAAAAACAGGGTGTTTTCGTCCATTCCCTACAGATTCATATCTCATTGAATGAATATGATTTAAGACTTTGGCCTTGTCGAAAATTAGGATATTACAGCGTTTTTTCTTTTCATCATAAATAAGGGGGAGTGTGTTATTAGCAAAAAATGCTTCAAACTCGGGACGTTGTAAAAACTCAATAATGGCTTTTGGCGTATTTAGTTTTGCTTGATGAGATTCTAATAAAGGGAAGAGTTTAAAGGATTTGTCGGTTGAAAGTTGTAGTGGTCCATCTCCATAGGCTTTAAGACTTACGGGGAAACTTGCCCCTGTAATTTCAGAAAGAATTGTAATATCTTCTTCATTTGTTTTGGCACGAAACAAATCTTTACCAACATGAAGCGATTTATAATCGTACATGTATTGATTTATGAATTCGGCAATCGCAATTTCCGCTAAGTCCCCATGTGTTTTATTGCCAATGAGTCGCATGGTAAAGATATTACTCAAGGTCAGACTAATTAAACTAGGGTTCTTTGAAAAAAGTGTTTTGAGCCTTAAGCCAAACTCACGAAAAGCTTCAGAGGAACTTACCTTATTTTCTTCTGATGTCATGTAAAGCCCCTCAATGCGATTGATTAGAATGCTGATGACAGGAATCGAACCTGCGACCTACGCGTTACGAATGCGTTGCTCTACCGACTGAGCTACATCAGCATATTGACTACGCTTCTTAGTCTATCTGAAACAGAAAAAAAGACAAGTCGTCGATTGTTTCTCTCGTGAGCCTCGCTCCTCAAGGAGAGGGAACAAGACTTTTGTAGAACTTTTTTGGTGTTATAATTTCAGAATATTTTCATTATGTAAGGTTTCAATTATGGATGTCACCACCTATCAGACTCACGTTAAACAGCTCAACGACTGGGCGTATCAGTATTACGTGTTGGACAATCCCACGGTAGACGACGCCGTCTATGATGCCTTATATCAACAAGTGAAAGCCTTTGAAGAGGCGAACCCCCTTCTTGCGTTGCCTGAAAGTCCGACGCAACGGGTCGGCGACGTCCCCCTCGATGCCTTTGAAACGGTGACGCATCCTGTCAGGTTGTACAGTTTAGATAACGTCTACAATGAAGCGGAACTAGAAGACTGGTTTCGGAAGTTGAAGGGGGTAGAAGCATCTAAAGGGGTTGTGGTGGAAGGCAAGCTCGACGGTTTGGCAATGACTTTGCTTTACGAAAACGGCTTGCTGATAAGAGCAGCCACCCGAGGCAACGGGATTGCTGGGGAAGATGTCACGCAAAACATCCGCACGATTGCCAGCATTCCGCTGAAAATCCCACGCCAAGCAGTTATGCCTATTCCAAAGCGTTTGGAACTGCGTGCCGAAGTCCTTATGCCGATGAATCGCTTTAACGAGCTGAATGCCCGTCGTGAAGCGGAAGGGCTGGAGCTGTTTAAGAACCCTCGTAATGCAGCGGCAGGTACTTTGAGGCAACTCGATTCAAAATTGGTCGCTGAACGTAAGTTAGACGCCTATTTCTTTAGTGCGACGGTTTTAGACGAGACTTTCACCGATGCCCCTAAAACGCTTTGGGCGATGCAAAATTGGATGCAAGACGTCTTGGGTTTTAAGTTGAATCCCCACCGTCGTTTATGTTTTAGCTTTGAAGAGATTCGGCAAGAAATCCAACGGCTGGATGCGGATCGCCTTGGTTTTGAAGTCGCTACAGATGGTGCCGTCGTCAAGGTGAATGACTTAGAACGCTTTGAAGCCTTGGGTTATACCGCAAAATCGCCTCGTGGGGCGGTGGCGTACAAGTTTACGCCTGATGTGGCGGAAACCACAGTTTTAGGCATTGAATACAGCGTGGGGCGAACTGGAGCCATTACCCCTGTTGCGATTATGGAACCTGTTCTGCTGGCTGGCACGTTGGTGCAACGTGCGAGTCTCTATAATACGGAACAGCTTCAACGCCTGCCTGTTTTAGATGAAACAGGCGGTGAAAAACCAGACACCACCGATTTACGATTAGATGACAGCGTCCGTATTTTTAAGGCAGGGGAAATTATTCCGAAAGTGGAAGGCGTTTTTGTGGAAGGCAAGGCTCGCCAAAATCCAACAATTATTCCCACGCATTGCCCTGATTGCGAAACACGTTTGGTAGAATCTGGAAATAAAACAGGCTTGCTCTGCCCCAACCGCATGGGATGCCCCGCTCAAGTCAAGGGATCGCTCACGCATTGGGCATCCAAACGATGCTTGGATGTCGACGGCTTAGGTGAAGAAACGGTGTCGCTATTGGTGGATAAATTGGCGGTCGAGTATCCGAGCGATCTCTACCATTTAGAGTTTGAAGCGGTCAATGCCCTCGACGGTTTTCAAGCGAAATCCACCAACAAACTATTTAATGGGCTTCAAGCCAGTCTAAAACAACCCTTATGGCGATACTTGCATGGCTTGGGCTTGCCGAATTTGGGGATTGAACTCGCCAAAACGCTAGAAGGCTACATCGGGAGCTTGTCTCACTTGAAGGACTTGCACTGGTTGGAGCTTGCTATTTTTGAAGGGATTACGGTGGAAGGGGCGAAAAAGATCGTCACGGCGTTAGAGGCGCCTGCCATGCAAGCGGAACTAGAAAGACTCATCGAACTAACGCAAGACGGCGTTAAGCCTGAACAGCCGTGGCAGGTGGCGAAATGGTCTGAACATAAACTCGTCGAACAAATACTTTTAGCCCTAAAAAAAGAAGCAACGTGGAAAGGCGTCGGCGAATCGACGCTAAAAAAAATCGCCGAAGAAGCAGGCTTGGATTTGTTTGATTTTAATAGCATGCGAACGGCTTTTGTTGTGGGGACGCATATCCCCGATTTTCATCAACAAATTATGTTGAGAAGCACCTTTAACCAAGCCGACATCAAAAAAACGATACCGCTTATTTTGGAGCGTTTTAAAGAGCTTGCTCAAGACGCAGGACTCCCTGCTAAAGCCTTGCCCTTGGAAGGCAAGACCTATGTTCTAACAGGCACACTTAACCAAAGCGGGTGGAGCCGTGAAGACACCAAGGCCAAGCTCGAAGCTTTGGGGGCAAAAGTCAGTGGAAGCCTTTCGGCGAAAACCACCGCCTTAATTGCGGGCGAAGGAGGCGGAAGTAAACTTGCCAAAGCCGAAAGTTTGGGCGTGCCTGTGATGACAGAAGCCGATTTTTTACTTTGGTTGAACACGTTATAAAAAGTTTCTGCAACAAAAAGAGGAGCCGTTCAAGCTTTAGTCGAAATCGGTCGAAAGGCGAAATACAATATTCCTTTGGTCTAATGGCAGGATGAAAACTTCTTATGTACGCCCTTTACATAACGCTTAAACGACTACTCCCTATCATACAGACCAGTGTAACAATCTTGAGCATTTTGGGGGTGCTAAGTATCTTGGCTTGGGGAGGGATTCTTTACCATCTTTTTGATCCAAAAACAGAATCCTTGATTGTGTATTGGGGAGCCTTACCACTTAATTCATTTCTCACTGTACAGGTGATTAATCTATTTTTAATCGGTCTAATTGAACTGTTTGCATCGTCTGTCTTACAAGTCTTAAGTCAGAAAATAGAAACGTATTTAACGAGAAATACTTATATTGAAAAAGATGCCCCCTTTGTCGTGAAACAAAAAAAAGCGCCTCCGCCTCTTGAAAAGGTGGTACCCCATGAGCCTATTTTGGCATTACGGGTGCCTCAAGAAACCGCTTTGACGCCTTTAAATTTAGAGATCAAACGTTTTTCGCAATACAACGCACGGCCTATTTCTACAGAAGCAGGGTACGTTTTAATTGTGTTTCAAACACTAGAAGAAGCGGTGGCTTATGCGAAGTTTGTATTTTTGGCAATTCAAAGAGCGGGTATTCCTGAAAACAAATTTGCACTTGCTTTAGACTACGTCCCTGTTATTGATGAAGAAGATGCCCAACAAATGTATCAGGTTTGGAAAGACACCGTCTTACTTTGTAACTTACAGTCACAAGGTGGCGTAATTTGTACTGAAATCTTTTTAAAGCAATGGCATGAAAAAATAAAAGCAAAAGGGTTTAAACTCTTTAATGGTAAAGCGTCTGCTTTCAATAACAGCTTGCAAACGACTCTAATGGGTATGTACTTACTTAAAGGAAGCAATACTCAAAAGACCTTGTACACGACTGAAATTGACTAGGCAGACTTTTGCAATAAACCTGCAATGAATAAAGAGGTTTCACTGATGCGTCCCTTGATTACCCTGATGGTTTTACCACCTTTTGATGAAGCTTTGTTGCCTTTGATTCAATCCAGTTTGCAAGCAGGCGTGAGTGTCATTGCCATAGGAAGCCATTTGAATGAATGGATGTCTTATTTTACAGGGCAAGCTTTCTTCCCCATAGAAGTTGTGTTACGCAGTGAACAAAGTGTGATGCTCACCGTTGAAGCACTCAAAAAACGCTTTCATCATATCGATCGGCTACTTTATGTGATGAATCCACCGCTTTCAAGCGAACAGTCGCAAAGTCAAAGCACGCCGTCTTCACTACACGGGCAAACCTTTATGGATGCTTGTGGGGACAGCTTTGCTCAAGCCTTCACCCTGTTTCGAGAGGTCGCTCGGGTGATGGCGTTACAACAGCAAGGGCGTGTGTTGACGTTGATGGTGAATCGTGGGGAAGAGTCTGAAGCGTCGGATGTGTTTGTGCAAGATGTTCGGCATCAGCAAATGCAAAGTCTCAACTTACATTTGGGGGAAGAGTTTAGCGTCTATAATGTGACGTTTAATAGTTTAAGCGTGAAGCTTGAAAACGTGGGCGAATCCTTTATGGGGGAACAGGTGCATCAGTTTTTGTATGCCTCTTATTTCGCTGGTGTGACGGCTCAACATTTGGAGTTAGCTTAGGGAAATCGGGGCTTTTCATAAGCGTTTTGTAACAAATTATATCGAAAACACAATTGGATGTTTCCAGGTTCCTTTATTTAAGGTGTAGAGTAACTCATTTCTTACTGTACACCTGTGATTATACCTCTCTATTACACCTCAACGAAAGAAAAAGGAAGCACTATATGATTAATTTAGCAGCTACTTCTGGCGTGTCTAATAATGCGTCTTATATTCAACAATTATTGTTTGGACCTAATGCAGGCAATGCGAACAATGCGAACAATAGCTTTGCTCCCAACAGTTTTGCGAGTTTACTAAGACCACAGGCTCCGACGGATTCATTTAGACCAAATACAGGCGGATTAACGTCTCCATTTGGTCCACCACCACAACCACAGGCTCCAACGGATTCATTTAGACCAAATACAGGCGGATTAACGTCTCCATTTGGTCCACCACCACAACCACAGGCTCCAACGGATTCGTTTACGCTAAGTTCAGACGCATCAACGTCTCCATTTGGTCCTCCTCCTCCTTTTAGTGATGCTGGTGGATATAAGTTTACAAATACGCAATCCTCCACTAAAAAGTCTGCATTTGAAGCAAAAAAAGCAGAAATAGATGCACAGATTAAAGAGATGGGACCTGAACAATTACTTGCCGAAGTACAATCTGGTAAGATTACCATAAAGACTCCACCGAACCCTAATGGTGAAGGTCAAGAAGGTCAAGAAGGTCTAGAAGGTGAATTGACGTCTGAGCAACAAGCCAAACATATTGCCGAACGGCAGCAAGCTAGAGCATTTTTACTCAGTCAATCGGGTGAAGAATTGCAAGCATTGGCACAACAAGGCTTGTTAGTTCCTGAACGGCCTCAAAGACCTCAGGGTACAGCAAAGACTTCGCAGTTTTATTCTACTGCTAATGTGACGACTCCAACGACTGTAGATTCTACGGCTCAAGATCTCTACTTTCCAGCAGGTTTTCCTCTCGTTTCATAAGACGACTTTTTTCGATCAACGCCCCTGCTCTTCAAAAAAGAGTAGGGGCGTTTTGATTTAAAGAAAACGGCTTGTCATTTTTCTTGGATGTTAGATAATAAAAGTATTCGGGTCTATAGCTCAATGGTTAGAGCAGGAAACTCATAATTTCTTGGCTGGGGGTTCGAATCCCTCTAGACCCATTATACTTCTTTCTTGTAAAGCTTTCTTCTTACAATGTAACGATTTCGCACATTTTGGCTTAAAAATACCTTTATTCGTATAGAGATTATGACACCTGCTTTTCTTATTGAATGCGACAGGTGCTTTTTCAACTGTATAGCCTATAGAAACGGAACAACCTTTACGATGAACGCCATTGTCCAAGACATTCAAGCGTGGCTTAGTTTAAGCTCTAGCTTTTTCAACCGTAATAACCCCATAGACGCCGTTTTGGTTCAATTGAAAGGCACGGTGGACTATGTTATGAACTTTTCAAGCCATCGTAAGTTGATGAAATACCGTTCCATGATTTATGTCAAGCAACTCAATCGCATGGAAAATAATTTATTGTCAGGCATTGTGGTGCCTGAAGGCGACAAGCTTGATCGCTACTACTAGAGTTTAGGCGTTTTACGCCTGTTACTGTTGACGATATAGAGAAAGGACGATACGACCCTCCCATTTTCATTTGTAACATCTTATAAAGAAGGAGCTTTATCAAAGAAACATTCATCCACATTTTATAAATAGAGGTACACCACCATAATTTTACGAATCCTCAAGCGTGTTATACGTTTGGGGATTCTGTACTATTTGCTTTGTGTGATTAAGCCAAATTAAAAGGCTTGCCTTTTAATCATGTTTTAGATTGAATAGAAGTAATCTTGTATCGTTGAGGGTTGCCTTGTCGGATTTAAACTTAAAAACGTTTGGCACACCTTGCTTGAAAGAATATCTTCTTTTAAACACCTTGTTTAACCCTTTAATAACAGAAAGTATAAAGAGACTAAACGAATGGAACAAACTTTATTATATGTTGCCTTAGCCGCTGGACTGCTTGCCTTACTTTATGGCGTCGTCACACGTGGTCAGATTTTAGCCCTTCCTGCGGGTAATGAAAAGATGCAAGAAATTGCAGCGGCCATTAAAGAAGGGGCATCTGCCTACATGAACCGCCAGTATTCGGCGATTTCAGTGGCAGCGATTATCTTAGCCGTTTTGATGTTCTTCTTATACACGAATGTTAAGGGCGTCAGCTATGCCACCTTTATGACAAGTGGTTTCTTGGTCGGTGCCTTCTTAAGCGGATTAGCTGGCTACATCGGCATGTTTGTTTCCGTCAACGCCAACGTGCGTACCGCAGAAGCTGCTCGCTCAGGCATGAACCCAGCACTCGCCGTTGCCTTTAAAGGTGGTGCGGTCACAGGTTTATTGGTCGTTGGTTTAGCCTTAATTGGTGTTACCGCTTTTTACATGATGGTTCAAGATGCCCCTGATTTAATTCCTACTTTAGCTGGTTTGGCGTTTGGGTCTTCCTTAATCTCCGTATTCGCTCGTTTGGGCGGTGGCATTTTCACCAAAGCCGCTGATGTAGGGGCTGATTTGGTGGGTAAAATCGAAGCAGGCATTCCTGAAGATGACCCTCGTAACCCTGGGGTTATTGCGGACAACGTAGGCGACAACGTCGGTGACTGTGCGGGTATGGCAGCCGATTTGTTTGAAACCTATGCCGTCACCATCGTGGCAGCGATGTTGTTAGGTCACTTGTTGTTTAAAGACACGTCCGCTGCGTTGGTCTACCCATTATTGTTGGGTGCTTTGTCGATTATTTCTTCGATTATCGGAACTTACTTTGTCAAAGTTGGTGCAGACAATAACCCCATGAACGCTTTGTACAAAGGCTTTTATGTCGCCGTTACCTTGTCTATGGTGATGATTACCTTTGCCACTTTGAAGTTCTTCCCCAACGGAATTGCGGACTTGTCTGCCGTTCAGTTGATTGTGTCTTCCGCAATTGGTATTATGGTGACACTTGGTTCCGTTTTCGTCACCAACTACTACACCGCAACAGAGTTTCGTCCTGTACAAGAAGTGGCTGAAGCGTCTGAATCAGGTCACGGTACGAACGTTATTGCTGGTTTAGCGATCGGTATGGAAGCCACAGCAGCACCTGTTATTTTGATTTGTATCGGTATTTTGACTTCCTTTATGATGGGCGGGCTTTACGGCGTGGCAATCGCTGCGGTTGCCATGCTTTCCATGGCTGGCATTGTCATCGCCTTGGATGCCTTTGGTCCCATTACGGATAACGCTGGTGGTATCGCTGAAATGGCGGGTATGCCTCCTGAAGTGCGTGCCATTACCGATCCGCTCGATGCGGTGGGTAACACCACAAAAGCGATTACCAAGGGTTACGCCATTGGTTCTGCTGGGCTGGCTGCGGTTGTTCTGTTCTCATCTTACATTATTGATTTAGAAGATGCCGCTCGTGTTGCTGGGGATGTGGCTCTTTCTGTACCGGGTGCTATTCAAGGACTCTTTAGCTTGGGCGATCCTTTAGTGGTTGTGGGCTTATTCATCGGTGGCTTGGTGCCTTACCTCTTTAGTGCATTAGCCATGAAAGCGGTGGGTCGTGCAGCTGGTTCGGTTGTGAACGAAGTGCGTCGTCAATTCAAAGAAAAACCCGGTATCATGGAAGGCACGGAGCGTCCTGATTACGCCACGTGTGTGGATATTGTGACACAATCTGCTTTGAAGCAAATGGTGGTGCCTGCCTTATTGCCTGTTTTGGTTCCGATTGCCTTGTTGTTTATTGGTAACTTACTCACCACCCAAGAATACCCCAGCATTAAAATGATTGGTGGTATGTTGATGGGTAGTATCGTTACGGGCTTGTTTGTGGGTATTTCCATGACCAGCGGTGGCGGAGCGTGGGACAACGCCAAGAAGTACATCGAAGATGGTCACCATGGTGGCAAAGGTTCCTTTGCTCATGCGGCGGCGATTACGGGCGATACAGTCGGCGATCCTTACAAGGATACAGCTGGCCCTGCGGTAAACCCTGTGATTAAAATCATTAACTTGGTTGCCTTGTTATTGGTACCGTTCTTGATCGGTTAGTCGATTGTAGATTATAAATAGAATTAGCTCCTTCTGGAGCTTTTTCTATTTTTAGAAAAAGTTTACCAGACCCAAAAATTTTATTTTGTATAGAAAGCTCTGCGAAACTCAAAAATATATCGTTATTGCTACGCTACGCTCGCAATAACGGACAGAAAGCTTGCCGACAACGCACTAAATGCGAGGCTTCCGAGACATTTTGCGGACGGCAGGAGCGAAGGGAAAGCGAGAGGGGTGGGATTCTTAAGGGAGGGGGGCGACCAAGACCCTCACTCCCTTAAGCCGCCTTTAGAGGTGTTGGAGACCTTTGGCGGAGCAAAGGTCTCTGACGACGACCAGCTTAAAACAAAAAGAGAAATCTAAAAAACGAGCAATTAAGGGGCTTGGATCTTTAGTAAAACTTCCCCAGCCTTGACCATGTCCAAATACCCACGAGCCAACGCTTCGGCGTCTTCCCCACTTTGAATACGTTTGATTTCAGATTTCAACGCCGTATTCTTTACACGATGCGACTCATACAAGCCCTTGACGACAGGGGCTTCTTGATGCACCGTCAGCATGCCAAATGACAAGGTAATACTTGACACCAAAAGATAAAGCGAAAGTAGTGAAAAAACAACCGCTTTTACAGCATTTTTCACCCAAATTTCGGATTGATTCCAGCCCTTAATTAAAGATTGGCATCCCAAAACAGCTAAAAGACCAGCACCCACACCGAGCTTCAGGGTGCGAACCGCCACATTATTGGAAAAATCTCTTTTTTTACGAGGTTTCGATGCTGGAGTGAAGGGAGATTCATCAGGCCACGCTTGGGCTTGTGACGCATTGTCTTCATTCAGTAATAAATCAACAACATGACCTTGTCCAGAACGACGCAATAAACGCCGACGGGTCTTTAAATTAGCAGACACAGGGGATTTTAGCACAGGAAATAAATCCGCTGGAGCAGTGGAATCTGATAGATAAGGCGGTAAAGAAACAGATGACGGTGTCACTTTAGGGGCTTCCTGGCGAGTTAAGGGGGGGGGGAGGATTTTCTTTTAATCTTTATTTTTTCAAACAATCCTTCGCAAGGAGGTGTCAGAAGAAAAAAGGTATTAAAAAAATCTTAAGAATAATCTATATCTAAAGTATAACAAACAATTGTAAAGATGACACACTTATTTTAACCAATTTTCAAAAACTCATCTATATAGTGGATGCACAACACGAAGAGGCTTATTGTAAAGACGACACACGCCCCCTCTGTTTGAGTAAAATGAATTACTATACAAGAGATATCCTAAGCCCCTTAGTATAAAAATACACCTCTGGGCTAGTCAATTGGCCGTTGTTTATTGTAACGATTTGTAACAAATCTATAAAAAGGTCGTCTGCCAAAGTTTGACACCTAAGCTTGTCGCCAAAAGGTCTCGCTCAACAGGGCTTGGCATCGTGTCACGATCAAAAAAGCCCACGATGGCAGACCCGCTCCCACAGAGCATGGCGTGAAAGGCTCCCGCATCCAACAAAGCGTTTTTCAACCCACGCAATTCAGGATGCTTCTCAAAAACCACGCCTTCAAAATCATTGTGCATGTACTTTGTTAAATCTGTTAAGGGATAGCCCCGTGCTAAAAGGCTCGCAAAATTGCGATCAGGCGTGCTATAGGCGTTCGCTTCATGCACCCAAGCGTAAGCATCTTTCGTTGAAATGGCGATATGTTCCGCCTTTAAAATCAAAAGCTGTGCCTCTTGAAAGTTAAAAACGTAACGCTCAATCGCTTGAATGCGTTCCCCACGCCCTTGCATATGAATGAAGGATTTTTCGAGTAGAAAAAGTGGTACATCGGAACCGACACTCGCCCCAGCAAAGCCGAGTTCAGGGCTCGAAAGCTTTTTAAGTTCAGGCATGAGACGACGCATCCCTTTATAATACCCCTTTATCGCAGATGCCGCATTCGATGACGCAGAACCCAACCCTGCTTGATAGGGCAAACACTTTTCTAAATGCACATGCACAGGCGGAAAGACCAATGGCGTTTGATGCTTTTTTTGAAAGCGGGCTTGAACGGCACGAATGCCTCGTAGCACCAAATTGTCTTCGCCGAGGGCTTCAAGGGCTGGGTCGTTTGAGGTGAAGTGAACGTCTCCATGCGAAGGTGAGTCGCCTTCATAATCGCTTATCGTCAACTCGTCGTGCCAATCGATTAAGGCGACCACGCTGTCGAGTTCGCTGAAACCGTCGGCACGATTGCCTAAGACGTGTAAGGATAAGTTGAGTTTAGCGGGGCAGTGCATGAATGGCATCCGTAAGTTTGGCGAAGGCTTCGATGCTCAAGGTTTCAGGGCGGGCTTGCGGATCCACCCCCGACGCTTCCAAGACGCCGTCCAGCTCTTCGGCTTTGACCAAGTGGTCGTTTAGTAAGGTATTTCGCAACATTTTACGACGCTGTTGAAACGTCGTTCGCACGACTCGTTGCATGAGCGTTAAATCGCTCACAGGGCAAAGCCCTTCTTGACGAGGATACAGACTAATCACCACCGACATGACCTTCGGTTGCGGTTCAAACACGGTGGGAGGCACCAAAAACTCCAGCTGGCAATCAAACCAATACTGCAGGGCAATCGACAACGGCCCGTAATCTTTAGACCCTTCTTTCGCCGTGATGCGTTCGCCCACTTCTTTTTGCACCATAAACGTGAGCTGTTGCACACGTTTGCGAAGCGACATATCCGTTTGCGTCATTTCACCTGCGAACTTAAACAAGACGCCACTGGTGATGTTATACGGCAGGTTGCCCACGACCTTAAATTGTTCGCTGGGCATGAGGGCTGGCACATCGACCGACATAATGTCTTGCGAAACCAAGTTCATTTTCGACCAGTCTGGCGTGCGACGGAAGTAGTCGCCGAGATAATCCACCATACGATAGTCCAGCTCGACCGCCGTGAGATGCTCCACTTTGGGGAGCAAGTGCCGTGTCAAAAAGCCCAAGCCAGGTCCAATCTCCAAGACGTTGTCGGTGGGGGAAAGATCCAAGCACCGCACGATGCCGTCAATGGTGCCTTGATGCACCAAGAAGTTCTGCCCAAACCGCTTGCGAGCAAGCATGCGTTTGGCTTCAATGAGAAGTGGATTCGGCTTTTTTTCGGCACGGGCTTTGGCTCGTTTGGCGTCTTTGTCTTCGGTTTTGGCACGACTACGTTTGAATTTGTCTTGAATACCCAAGGGGTCTTCCTTTATTTTAAATGGTATATCTAGACTTTTAGTGTAACGCAAACATAAACGCAGTGACGATTTTTTATCGTTTTGTGATATTGACCTCTGACCTTATATAGAAAGCTCTGCAAAAGAGGAAATTGTCATTGCGTTGCAACGAAGTAATCTGTAAAGCATAGCGTGGCAAGGAGATTGGCACGCTACGCTCGCAATGACGGTGTGTTTTAGCCTTTTGCAGAGCTTTCTATCTATAATGTTCGAGAGATCTTCAAAAAGCCTTAAACAATTCGAAGGGTTTCGCCACCCTTCATCTGTACATAAATACGACCGTCGGCGAGCATAAATACGGCATGCCGAGGACGATTGCCTCCTACTTCCGTGTGCTTAATACTCAACCCCATGCGAGCGAGTGTTGTACGAGCGGTAATGGCGTTTCTGGCTCCAATATTGAGGGGATTGCCACGTCCGCCACCAAAGGTAAACAATTGACTCCCGCCGATGAGGACGCATTGGGTGTTTTCGGCATTGGCACCCAACCCTTGAAGATGTTCCCATAGCTTAGGCAGTGCAATATCGGCATAACAGGCTTTAAAGGCATTGTCATCTAACGGCTTTTTGAAGCCTGTTGTTTGCGTTTGTTGAAATTCACTGTCTGGTAATATGATGTAAGCAATGCCTCCGACACGGGCATGGGTGTCATACATAATGACACATAAACCTGTGGTGATATTCTTAACATAATAATTGGTTTTAGAAAGTGAAGAGGCTTTAAAATCACCGATTGCAATTTCTTCAATGCTTGAAATCTGCTTCAGCACATCAGTAAGATCAAGGTTAGAGGCATGAGATTGGGTTTGAATCATAGGGATCACTTTATGCTAATTAATAGGGTGTGCAGGGTTATTTAATCGATTCGTTTAATGTTTTCACTTCAGCTTGACAGGCATGCAAATGTAGCATGAGTTCTTGTAAGGTCTGAGCATTCACATTAAAACCGTGGGCATTGAGATAGTCTAAATCAATGGCATACAATAAGCCGTCGTTGCCCATTCCGTGACCAAGCATCATGCAAAGGGCATCGGCGAGGTGAACAATACCGAGTAGTTGATAAACGTCATCACTTACTTTTTCTTTTAGATCGCTGGGTTTGTGATGATAGCGAATGGAATAGATCATACGTTCAGGGAAGTTCCATTTTTTACCAATGACTTCACCGAGTTCACTATGGCTAAAGCCGAGCAATTGACGTTCTGCTTCATCAAAGCCTTGCTTGGATTCTAAAGCTTGTGCTTCAAGTTCTTTAAATACATCGCCCACATATTCATGTAGAATTAATTTACCAATGTCTCTTAAAACGGCTACTGTAAAGGCGGTATCGCATTCTTTAAAGTCGTAAAGCGTCGCAATTTTCTTGGCATAGACGGCCCCTGTTAGGGCGGAGTTCCACAAATCGCCTTTGGCTAGACCGTAGCCCGCAATTTGACGATTCAGCATTTTATGAGACAAAATAGCGTAAACTTGAGCCTTCAAGGCTTTTTGACCTAAAATGGCAACGGCTTCTTTCATGCTGCTAATTTCACGAGGCAAGGCGTAGTAGGCGGAATTAGACGCGCGTAGCATTTGAGCCGTTAATTGAGGGTCTAATTGAATGACTTGCCCCAATTCTTCTGCCGTGACATCGGGGTTTTCAAGCATTTGTGATAGTTTCAAAATAACATCTGGCACCGAAGGGAGCTTGGTTAATTCTTGTGTAATCGATTCTAAGGTTAGTTTTTTGGCGATGGAAACCATTATGTTAGACTCACTTTTTTGATTGGAGGGCATACGACCCCTGACTCATTTTAGTATAACCCCTCTGGCATCGGCGACTTCTCAAAAGTCTTGAATTTAAATTATTAAATGGACATAAAACGTAATATGTCCTCTATGTTATAGACAGGTTTATGGTGTCAGAAATGACGATTTTTATCTTTAAAGACATTTGTGCTAAAATAGAAAAATAGTTTTATTTGTAGAAGGATATAATCCATGGCAAAAGACGCAACCTTTGATGTGGTGTCCGAATTTGACGCCCAAGAACTCACCAACGCGGTGGTTCAAGCCAGTCGAGACATTAACGCTCGATTCGACCTGAAAGACACCGCAACAGAAATGCAACTCAATAAAGAAGACATCACGATTACCACCGCCAATGAGTTTGCCTTGCAAAACGTCTTGCAGATTCTGGAAGAAAAAATAATCAAACGTAGCCTAAGCCCCTTTTTGTTAGACGCCCAAAGCAACGCCATTGAACACGCCTTGGGCAACCGTGTGCGTCAAGTGATTAAGCTCAATTGTGGGATTGACAAGGAACTCGCCAAAAAAATCGTGAGCGAAATCAAAGAAACCAAGCTCAAAGTACAAGCGTCCATTCAAGGCGAACAAGTGCGAGTCAACGGCAAAAATCGAGACGATTTGCAAGCGGTGATCACCCACTTGAAGCAAAAATCCAGCGAGTGGGAAAAGCCCCTACAATTCCAAAATTTTAGATAAACCTGCTAAAAAAGGATGCCTTCGTGACTGTTATTGCCCCTCCCACGCCTGTTTTACAGGTAGACTCCCTGTCTATTTCCTTTCCTCATCCTGACGGCAAGGGGCTGGTGCCGTTGGTGCAGAACGTGGATTTCAGCATCACTGAGGGGGAGATTATGGGCTTGGTCGGCGAAAGCGGATGCGGTAAAAGCCTCACCAGCTTGGCGATACTCGGTTTACTGCCCCGCCCAGGGGTGATGAGTGGCGGAACGATCGCCCTGAATGGGCTTTCGCTCCAATCACTAGATGCTGAAAGTTACCGCCGCCTGCGAGGCAAAGCGATGGCGTTAATCCCGCAAGATCCCTTGTCTGCCTTGAATCCCGTCTACACGATTGGCAACCAGCTCGAAGAGATTTTGACCACTCACACGGATTTGGATTCGTCCCAGCGTCACCAGCGGATGCGTGAACTCTTGGATGCCGTGCGTATTTCAAACCCCGAACAACGCCTAAAGGCTTACCCTCACGAGTTTTCAGGCGGAATGCGTCAACGGGTTTTGATCGCCATGGCTCTCGCCTGTACGCCGAAGCTCTTGATTGCGGACGAGCCAACAACGGCATTAGATGTCACCGTGCAAGCCGATATTTTGAGCCTGATTCAAGAACTTTGTCGGGACTTCAACATGGCAACGCTCCTAATTACGCACGATATGGGCGTTGTGGCGGAAATTTGTCACAAGGTCGCCGTCATGTACGCAGGGCATTTGGTGGAAACCGCCTTGGTGGAAGACTTGTTCGCTTCACCCCAGCACCCTTACACGAGTGGCTTGTTGCAAAGTATTCCTCGCCCGAATGTGAAGCACTTACATTCGATTGAAGGTACGCCTCCTTCGATTTTGAGCATGCCAGAAGTCGGCTGTCGCTTTATTGAGCGATGCCCTCAAGCGGAAGCCTCCCTATGTGCTACGGCGGAAGCCCTCGCTTTTAGGAGCCTTTCACCCACCCATCAGCATAGGTGCGTGAAGGTATAATGACAAAAGAAAAATCTTTGCTATAATAAAAGAGTCCCCCCAAATAAAAAGGATGCCCCACCATGGTAGATCTTTATCCCCTCATCACTCTTGTCACCTGCGTTATTGTTTCAGGCGTTTTATATTTCGTCATTGGTTTACTCAACCACATGGGCTAAAATGCCTTACTATCCAGCTTGTGAGTCTCCACCGCCTGCGGAAGCAGTGAAATTGCTGTATGGATTAGCGTCTCCCCCTAAATCGGCAAGGCTCGTTCCACTGGCACCTTCTCCAACGGCGGCTTTCATACGTGCTCTTGCTTTTTCGTTTCGATCTGCCACAGAAGCTCCTAAAATGCCACTTAAATCCTGTTCCCCTCCAGCTAGCTTAAACTCTTCTGGGGTAATTTTACCTTGATCAAGCAGTTCCTTCAACTTCAAACGAGCCTGCAGCTTTTCAGTAACACGATCTACCATGGTTTTATCCACCCAAGTGCCGTCGGGTAACTGAATTTTCCCACCATTTTCATTCGATCCATTTTGATACATCGCCAAGGCTTGTTGTTCAGGCACCCATTGTAAGCCTGTTTGTGTGGACATTAAAATGTTGCCTTGCCCATCAGTCGACCCCACTGTGGGAGGCTTGGTCTGTTGAGGCTGAGTCGTCGTTGCCACTGGCGGATTGCTGGCGACTGGGGGTTGCGTGGTCGTCCCTGTGGCAGGCTGTACGGTCGTCTGTTGTTGCGTCGTTGTCTGTTGTTGCGTCGTTGTCTGTTGGACTTGTTGCGGAGCTGTAGGCATGGTGGTTTTGGCAATTAACGCATCGGCTTCGTATGAAAAACCTTTCACCATAGCATTAATAGAATCTGGTGATGACACATCATACTGAGGAGCAGTCGTCGTCTGTGGAACCGTCTGCTGTTGGAGTTGATTTACATATTGCCCTTGCATATTCGCAAGTGCGTTGGGATTTGTCGAATTCACTGGTGGCTGTTGGGTATAATTCACAGGTTGTTGATACGGTTGATTAGGATCCACCATATTATTTGGCGTGCCTGCTGTCGGAGGCACCGCTTGCACGGGTTGTGTCGCATAATTATAATTGGGTTGTATCGTAGTCATGTGATTGTCCTTCAGATTGTGCTTTTAAAATGGGTCTTGATGGTCTTAAACAAACCACTGGCTTTGAAAGCCTGTGGGAATACCGTTTGTGGCAGCAGGTGCCAAGTTAAACGGAGCAGAATAGATGTCTCCTGGCGTGACGTA
>CANGYO010000021.1 GCA_947458095.1 Vampirovibrionales bacterium
ATAGTATCCGCTATATAAAACGGTCTATGGTCTCTTCGTTGTCGCTACGATTTTTTTGTTTGGTTATGTAGTTCTGTCTACACGCCCGCACAAAAAAATCTAGGCTCCTAGAATAGCCTCATAGCCTGTTTTATCTATCGAACACTATAAAAATGAGGCTTTCAGGGTATGCCATAAGTCCCATGCCGTCTTCTGTTGAAGCACATCATGCACCCGAAACACATCCACCGTCCCAGCGGGATGCTCACTTGCCACAAATTGATGCAATACGGCGGTGGTCGCCTCTCGCTGATGCACCCCCAACCGACCATTGCCAGACGTCACCCGCTTACGAGACACCCCCAAGAGCATGGGCAAATCGCCTAACGCCTGCTTAATTTCAGGCAAGGCACGGATTAACGTAAGGTTCTGTTCCTGCGTTTTGGCAAAGCCAATGCCTAGATCCACAATCAATTGAGACGACTTCACCCCAACGGCAACGGCTAGCTCGATTTGCCTTTGAATTTCTTGCGTCACGTCTGCCACGACATCGTCATAAACCGCCAAACCGTCCATGGTTTTAGGCGTGCCACGACGGTGCATCAACACGAAGGGGCAGGCGTGTTCCGCCACCAGCTCAAACATTGAAGCGGATTCGTCGGCTTCTTGGAATGTCCCCCCACTCACGTCATTCACCGTATCGGCAAAGCCTATTTCTAACGCCCATCGAGCCACCGACGGCTTCACCGTGTCGATGCTCACACGGCAGTGGGGAAAGGCTTGTCGCAAGGAGGTCACGGCATCGACAAAGGGCATCAATCGCTCACGTTCCACATCTGCGTAAATCCCAATCGCTTGCGGACGGCTCGATTCCGCCCCAATATCTAAATAGCTTGCCCCTGCCTGTAGAGCCTCTTGGGCGTGCTGGAAGAAGGCATCGTGGGTGAGGAGCTTTCCACCGTCGCTAAAGGAGTCGGGGGTGATATTCAAAATCTGCATCCATTGAGGCATTTAAAGTCTCCTGTATAGAAGTCTCTGCGAAAGTCTAAAAAGCCTCTTACTTCCTCCCCTTTAAGGGGAGGAAAACAACTTTCTCATTCACTTCGTGAATGATACCATTTAAACGAATAAATGTCGTGTTGTCTCTTCGTTGTCGCTACGATTTTTTGTTCTGTTATGGTCGTCTGTGTACACGCCCTCACAAAAAAATCTAGGCTCCTAGAATAGCCTAACACGCTATTCACTCGTTAAAATGGTATGAGAAGGTTATTTTCCCTCCTGAAATCAGGAGGGGGGACAAAGCAAAATAGACTTTCTCAGAGCGTTCTATACGCTCTGCAATCGTTGAAGTGATATAGTCTGGTTTCAGCACTATTCAAAGGCGACTCACTTTGTCATAATGAAAAAGAGTGGTCCCTTGAAAAAATCCAAGAACCGACCTGATACCAATTCCCATTTTAAATAGCGTCTGACGTCTTCGTTGTTGCTCGGGTTCTCGATGTGCTTATGGTCGTTTATGTACACCTCACACATCTGCGAGTCTAGGCTCCTAGAATAGCCTAACACGCTATTCAAACTGTGAACTGGTATGAATGCGTCATCCTGAACGCACGTGAAGGATTTCCCCAAACAGGGGAGGAGATGTTTCGTTACACTCAACAGGACGCTTCCCTTTCAATGGTCTTTCAAAAACGAGGGTTTCATGTGTCAGAAACGAAGGTTTTGTGTGTCAAAAGAGAAGGTTCTATGTGTCAAAACGCCCTATTCTGTGTGTCGAAAAAGCAGGTTTCGTGTGTCATAAATTGAGTTTTGTGTGTCGGAAATCAAGCCATTTTTAGGTATCTGAAAGACTTTGGTGTACAATAAACGTATAAGTCCCCACCTTAGAGGAAGACTCATGCGTCGTTTAAAATTAGGTAAAAAACAAAGCCCCTTGGCAAAAACATTGTGGACGCTCCTGTTTTGGGTGGCGTTGTTGGCAACCATTGCTAGTTCGACGTGGGCATGCCTGCCTGAAGCGTGGCAAACGTGGGATCCCCAGCGTGGCACGCTTGAAGGGGCGTCGCATACGGAAAAGGTCTATAATGCCGAACAACCCAAGGCACGACGACTCTTCGTCGAAGTCCTGCAACAGATTGAAGCCCTATATGTCGATGAACAGTTCAATCACCAAAAAATTGCTCGCTGGAAAGACCGCTATTACGATCAAATTCAAAATAGTGACGATGCCTTTGTGGCGATAGAATCAACCATAGCAAGCCTAAACGACCCCTACACCCACTTTTTCAGACCCGATCAATATGCGGAACAAAATATGGCGTTGTCGTCGAAATTGTACGGCATTGGCGTTGAAATCAGCATTGTAGATGAAGCCGTCACGATTATGAACTTGCTCCCGAATTCGCCAGCGATGGCGTGCAAATGCCTGCACATGGGCGATGTCATCACCCATATTGACGGTGTTGCCGTCCATGGGTGGACGACCCTAAACGTGGCTAAACGCATTCGTGGTAAAAAAGGCACGGCAGTGATTTTGACGATTAAACCCCCTGACGCTAAGCCTGAAAACGTCAAAGTCATTCGAGACGAGATTGATTTGCTCCATGTGCAAGTGGTGGATCTGCCGAAACACCCTGATGTCGCCTTTATTCGCCTGCAATCCTTTATGGGGGCAGGCATCGCCAACGAGTTTCGCCATGCCCTAGATGCCGTCAAAACTCGTCCATACCTTGTGATTGACCTACGTAATAACGGCGGCGGCATGCTGAGCAATGCCATTGAAATTGCGGACTTCTTTTTAGATGAGCAAGTTATTGTGCAAGTCGACGGCAGGGGCAGTACTTACGACCGCATTTATAAGGGGCATCGAGGCACGGTTTATGCGGGCAAAGTGGCGTTACTCCTCAATGAAGGTTCCGCCAGTGCCAGTGAAGTCTTGGCGGGGGCCTTGCATGAGCAGAAAAAGGCTTTGCTGGTGGGACGCCAAACCTACGGCAAAGGCATGGTGCAAGAAGTGGTGCCGTTAGAGGCTTACCCTGTGGGGCTAACTTTGACGGTGGCTCATTATTTGACGCCGCAAGGGCAGGACTTGAATCATGTGGGTTTAACGCCTGATGTGAAGTTGGCAGAACAGCGGATTCGTCAAGCGTCTAAAAAAGGCGAAGATGTCGTGTTGGATGAGGCGATTAAGGCTATATAGTATTTTAAATCAAGACGAACTAGGCGTTTGTGTGAAGGTGTCTTTGAGCCGTTTTTTCTTTGTGCTTATGGCGTTTTTGTTTGATGCTCGCTAGAATGGCATCCGTTTTGAGCAAGGCGGTTCGCTCCAACAACCAGCCTGCTAAGTACATGGAAACCCCTGCAGAAAATAAGGGGACGCCGACACTACGCACGTTTTTCATACCAGCCTTCATTTGTTCAGGCAAGGTTTTAAGCGTGGCATCAAATGCCAAGTGAGGCAAGATCTTACGCATGCCTTTTTGAAGTACGTTCGGGCGAAAACCCTCTTCTTCAAGGGATTTAATCACCGTTTCGGCTCCTAATGCTCTGGGTGACTTCATGATCGACTTACGTTTGCCGATGATGATTTGAAAGGCGTGGCTCAAGGCTTTTATGGGGCCCGTCACATCGGGCTTGTCTACCGAATAGCCAAACAAGGCTTGTACAGGTTTGTCGGTTAAAATGTTCAGCAGGCTAATTAAGCCAAAGCTCAAGCCAAAGCCTGCGACTTCTCGGGTAATCGTCATCAGGGCTTGTTCTTTGGCGTATTCCGCTTTTTCGGGGGATTGATGTGCTTCGGCCGCTTGAGCTGCTTTCAACGCCATATCTACACGAGCCGCTACCAGAAAAATAGAGGCGATCGGGGCTAAAGCGACTTTGAAGAAGGTGGTGTCTTGAAACAAAGAGCGTCGGGCATTGGTACCCAGTTGCTTCAATAAGGTGATGCGATCGCCTTTGATTTCTTGAGCTTTTAAGCGTTCTAAACCTTCTAAGCCTTGTTTTACGGGCTTAGGCAAAGGCGTTTGAGTGGGGCTGCTTGGCGTAATTCGTGCCATCATAGACGCATCCCCCTTGGTGATGAGGCATAGGCGTAGTTCGCTTGAAGCACAGACGTCTCTGTTTTTAGTTCAGCTTTCTCTTTATTTTTGAAAATCAAGGGCTTGGCAATTTTCACTAAAGGGGGTTCGATCTTTTTACGGAGCAAACCGTCATTCAGCCACTGCCATGCAATGCCACTAAACAAGGTTGAAAAAATCAAGCCACCGACCATCGCATAGCTATTGGTTTTGAGATTATTGCTTCTGAAAAAGGTTTCGATATGTTTCCATTGTTCGCTGGGGAGTTTAATAGCAGGATTTAAATGTTCTAAGGCTTGTACGAAACGATGTTGCTTGCCCGCTTCAAAGAGGTTTTTATGCAAGGGGTTTTTAATTGCGGCCAATTGTCGTTTTGCTTCTTCAGACGTCATTGCTTCAAGTGCTTTTGTGGACATTTTTTGATTAAAGGTGTAGACAAAGGCTTTTTGAATGTCTAACTGCTTTAAGCCCGTGTGCTTTTCAAGTAAGGCGTTGGGGTGACTTTGTGGGTGTAGTTTTTCAGCCACTTTGAAGCCCATATCTTGCCCTAGGGCAATGAATAAAAACCCTGCGGGTACGCCTAAACCTTCCATGAACAAGCGTTCAGAGAAGGTTTGGACTTTTTGATCGTCGCTGTCGTCTTCTTTCGTGTTTAAGGTGGGGTAGTCGGCGACGCATCGCATGGCTCCCACCAAAAAACGACCCAGCATCGAAGAAGCGAGCAAGAAGGTCAAGCTGTCTCGATTGGCTTTGGGGATGAACGTCGCCACGGTTGGGAAGGCGTCGGCACATCGTTGTGTGAAAGCAGAAAAGCCTGACACGTGTAAGAAGTCTCCAGTTGAAGAAGGGTTTATGAGTTTTAAACGCTATGTGTTAAGAAATGTGTTAAGACGAGACACAAGAGATGAGAAAAATCTTACGTTTAGATCACAAGCCCTAGATTTATAGTTCAAGAATAGATGAAACGTATTGAAAACGCAAGAAAGCTAAGGGGTTTCAATACGAATAAAAAGAAGGGGCGTTTGCCCCTTCTTTTTAAAAACGAGGCGACTGTTAGCTACTTCGCTGCTTTAGCGGTAGGCACTTGCTTCCAGTTCGCTGCCATAATGATTTTGTAAGACTTCAATGCCATATCTTCCACTTCACCAAGTACTTCTGAACCCATAATCAAGGCACGCAAGGGAACCAAGGCACGGACGTCTTTAATCTGACCTAAAGCCGATGCTGCACCAGAACGCACCAAGATGTTTTCATCCGTGTCTTCTAATGTCGCTACTAAAGCAGGAACAGCCTCTCCGCAACCCAATTTCCCTAAGGATTGAACGGCATAAATACGAACGTTCACCCATTCGTCGTTGAGCATTTCAACTAAAGGCATTACCGCAATGGGGTCACCAACTTCGCCTAAGGCACGAGTGGCATCACAACGGACGTTGACACGCTCACTTTTGAGGCTTTCGATTAAAGGAGACGCCGCAATACGACCAATTTCAATCAAGGCATCAGCCGAAGTCACGCACACTTGTGGATTTTCATCACTCAAGGCTTCAACCAAAGGCATGACCACATCTTGACCACCTAGACGACCCAAGGCACGAGCGGCACGCACACGCACGTCGACATTGCGGTCTTCACGCAAGGATTCAATCAAGTAAGGCGTTGCAGAAACGTCGCCCAATTCGCCCAAAGCACGAGCGACATAAAGACGAACAGAACCATTTTTGTCATGCTTAAGGGCATGAATCAAAGGGGTTACCGCAGCGGAATCGCCGAGTTCACCCAAGACACGAGCAGCGTTATAACGAACCTTTTCGCTGGTGGAGTTTTCTAAATCAAAGACCAATTGGTCGAAAGATTTAACGTTTGCGGACTTGCTTTTAAGTGTGGTCAATGTACTTGCCATCATAAATGGACTGAACCTCCAAATGGTTTTTTACTGTATAAACACATCACAAATAATTAGGACGATGTATAGGACAAGGTAAATGATTTATTTTTTAACACACATCACTTACGTATTGGCATAAACACCGATGAATTAACTATTTATGCGTTTTGTTACATTTTCTTAACGCTGTTTCAGTAGAGGGTTAAGAGCGACATCAAATAAAAACAACAAAGGTGAACCGATTTAGGTTTTTATCGCTGTTTCGATATAAGTACACTAACATTTTTTCACGGATTCGTCTAATACCAAAACTCATTTAGATGAAGGAAATGTGTCTTAAATACACGAAGTTCCCCCTTGACAAGTTCTAAGACTATGATAGATAAACAACCTTTGGGAAAAGCTTTCTTCACAGAATTGTCTTAAAACTCTGTTACATATCGTTACAAAAAGATACAATCTAGCCTGTGCGACTTCCTTTTTATAGAAGGCTGGTTTTTTTAAATGGTTTGTGATATATATAAAGAATACTCTTTCAAATGTTTACTACTTTTATATGTAGATTAACAGACTTGCAATACAGAAAATAAGGAGCGTCCTTACTATGATGGTTCAATTCGATGTCGCCAGAGACGATATTTTACAAGCCGTGAACTCCGTGCAACGAGCCACTGCCACTCGTGTGATTCAGCCGATTTTGTCCAACATTTTGTTTGAAGCGTCTGAACTCGGCACCTTGCGTTTGTCCGCCACGGACTTAGACTTTTCCTTGCAAACGCTCATTAAAGCCGATGTGGCGACATCAGGCAAAACGACGCTGTCGTCTCGTGTCTTGTCTGAAATCTTGGCAAAATTACCGCCTAAGTCCAACGTGACCTTTCATGTGGATTTAAACGTACAAAGCTGTAAACTTTCCTGTGGTTCGGCCACCTTTGAGCTTCGCACCCTGCCTGCCGAAGAGTTCCCTGCGATCCCCGCCATCGACCCTGCTGTAGCCGTTGAGCTGGACTTGGAGGCCTTGGTGCGTGGCATCAAACAAAGTGAGTTTGCCGCTTCTAAACAAGATTCCAATAACATCTTGGGAGGCATTTACTTCAAATTGAGTGGCGGTGTTTTGGATATGGTAGCAACCGACGGATCTCGTTTGGCTCGTCACACCGAAAACGTCGAAACAGGCGAAAATACGCCAAGTTTGGCACACATCATTCCTGCCAAAACCTTGCAAGAGTTCCAAAAACTCGTCAGCACCTTCGGCAAGGCTGACGGTGAAAAAGTGGCGATTGCCGTGAAAGACGGGCAAATCTTCTTGAGTACGGAACGCTATAATGCAGTGTCTCGCTTGTTGGACGGTCAATACCCTCGCTATGAGCAGTTGATCCCGAAAGAATGTAATATCTCTGCGGTGATGAACCGTGTCGCCTTGATGTCTGCCTTAGACAGAACCTCTGTTTTGGCGAATGATCGTACGCAGATTGTGAAGATGAACTTCGCTAACGATCAAGTCCGTTTCGCCGCCGATACCCCTGATGTGGGTAATTCTCACGATTCGATGCCTGTTCAGTTTGACAACCCCAACGAGCTTCAAATTGCCTTTAACTTTAAGTTTGTACTCGATGCGTTGAAAGTCATGAATGGTGATGAAGTGCGTTTGGAAACCAATGGTTCCTTGGCGCCGACTTTGTTTAAGGATCAAGCCACGCCTGATCAATACCTTTGTTTGGTCATGCCTGTTCAGGTGAAATAAATCAGACTTTTTATCGAATGCTTTTTTGTGGTATTCTGTAAAGCATCTAAGTTTACCTGTTCTCGAAAAGCATTTCGTATTTAATTTAGCAAGGTGGATGATGTGTTAGTTGAAAGTCCCATAAATACAAGTCAAGAGAAAGAATGCCTAATGCTAGACATGAAGGAAGCCAAGCTTGTCATCCACGGTCAACACCCTTTAGAAGGGCGTATTCGTGTGTCTGGCGCGAAAAACTCGGTGCTAAAGCTCATGGCGGCCGCCTTGATCTCTGAAGAAGAAACCATTATTCGAAATGTACCCGCCTTAACCGATGTATCCGTCATGGCGAAAGTCCTCAACAGCTTGGGACGGCAAGTTGAGATCACAGGCGACCAATGCGTCATTCACGCAGGGGGAATCACGCAGACCGAAGCCCCTTACACGCTGGTGTCTCAAATGCGAGCCAGCTTCAACGTACTCGGTGCCTTAGTCGGACGCTACCGTACCGCCAAAGTCCCTTTGCCTGGTGGATGTTCCATCGGCAAGCGTGGGGTGGATATTCACATCAAGGGCTTGCAAGCCTTGGGCGTGGATATTCATGTGGAACATGGCATTGTGTATGCCGAAGCCCCCAATCTTAAAGGTGGTCATTTCACGCTGGATATGCCAAGCGTGGGAGCGACTGAAAACCTCTTGCTGGCGTCTGTTTTGGCGTCAGGCACGACGATTTTGAGCAATGTGGCTCAAGAACCTGAAATTCAAGATTTGGTCGGTTTTTTAAATGCCATGGGTTGTAAAATCGACGGAGCAGGCAGTTCTGAACTGGTGATTGAAGGGGTTTCCCCAAGCGAATTAAACGCCGTCGACTACACCGTGATGCCTGATCGCATTGAGTGTGCCAGCTTCATGGCATGCGTCCTTTCTGCTGGTGGAGACGTCTTGGTTGAGCAAGCTCGCCCTCGTCACATGACCGCCGTGTTGACCAAGTTTCGTGAAATGGGGGCGTATGTCGAAGTCGTGGGGGATTCCGCCCTGCGTGTCATTCGCAAACCCTCGCAACGCCTCAAAGCGACCGATGTGATGACCAACTTCTACCCAGGATTCCCCACGGATTTACAATCGCCGATGATGGCGTTGATGGCTCAAGCCGACGGCGTCAGCATGATGTCTGAAACCATTTACGAAAACCGCTTTAAGCATGTGGGGGAACTCAACCGCATGGGGGCGAACATCCAAGTCAAGGGCGATGTTGCCATTGTCAACGGCGTGCTTCAACTTTCAGGAGCCAGTGTCAAAAGCCACGACTTGCGTGCAGGCATGGCAATGGTGATTGCAGGACTAGGTGCGGAAGGCTATTCGAGCATTTACAACTTACGGCATTTGGATCGTGGGTATGAGTGCTTGCATGAAAAGCTCTTGGCGATTGGGGCTCATATAAAACGTGTACCTTTAAGTGAAACCGAAGCCGAACAGCTTCTAGATACTTTATACTAGCAGTATCCGTTGGATAAAATGGTCTATGGTCTCTTCGTTGTCGCTACGATTTTTTTGTTTGGTTATGTAGGTCTCACTACACGCCCGCACAAAAAAACATTAGGCTCCTAGAATAGCCTCATAGCCGATTTCATCGAACGAATACTAAGAAAAATCATTAAAAATGCTAGGGACAAGCACCATGATGAACGCCCAAAACAACAACGCTTCAGAATCCACCAAGCAAAAAGTCAGACGCTGGTACGATACCGACCCCGTCCTACTTGAAGTGCTGAACTTCATGGAATTGGCACCTAGGCAAGCGGAAGCCTATGCAAAAAATCTCATCGCTGGCGTTGAAAAACACGCCCCTTCTAAAGCTTTGCAAGACGTGTATGCGTCTTTTGAAGACCCCAACCGTCCGAAAAACCGTTGGTACGATGAAAATCCTACCTTGTCGAAAGCTATTGAATTGTTGAAAATGATGCCGCCTGAAACGCAACGCTTGGCAGCGATGCAGTTCATTGAAGCCACCAAATCCGACCCCATTACCTATGCGATTCTAAAAGAAAGCTTTGCGGTTTCTGAACTGGATTTGTCTTACCTCGATGAAGATTACGACGATGCAACCTTGTATGTGCCGTATCAAGCTAGTTTAGAAGAGACGAATCCCACTAAGGAAACGGCAAATCAGTCGAATCCGCAAGGGGATGGCACCAACAATGCCATTAAGAAGAATAAAGAAGCCAACGACTTGGGAAAGTCCTAAGCAGGCAGGTGGTGACCCGTCGTCACTTGAGCTTGCCTGATGATGTGCAGAATACGATGGCTGAAGGCTTTCGGCTCTTTGAGTTGGGGCGTTTTTGGGAAAGCCATGAAGCGTGGGAATCAGGGTGGAACGAGCTGTCTCGTAGTCATCAAAAGATTTTCGTGCAGAGCTTAATTCAGATCGCCGCCTGTATGGTCTTGCTTCAAGAAGGACGTCACAACGGCTTCAACCGAAAGCGTCAGCAGGTGCTAGAAAAGTTGGCTGGTTTTGATCAAGTGGGCATCGCTTCTATTCACGGCATCACCCTAAATGCGTTAATTCAGTACGTTTCGGAACTCGAAACACTCCCCCCCACATGGATCGCCACGCAGTTATTTCGATCCGCTTCTTTCCACAAAAAGGAGCCGTCTGCTCATGTTTAAGGGACTTTTCAAATTTATTATCTTCATGGGGAGCTGTTTGTTTCTCTTGGTTTTGGGCTTGTATTGGGGCGAAATCAAAACACGCTTATTGCAATACCAAGCCTTGAATGACATTCAAACCGCCTTTCAAAAAAATCACCCCAAAGAAGCGAAAGCCCTGCTTGAACAAAATGTCAAACGCTTCCCCCAAGAGCCTATTTTTCATTTAAGGCTGGCTCACTATCTTCACCAAACCAAGCAGTGGGAACAAGCCAAAACCCAGTATGAAGCAGGTTTAAAGCTCAACCCCACTGCCTATGACTATCAATATAATTACGCACGGCTTCTCATTCAATTGAGAGACGTCAACGCCGCCATCCAACTCTACCGAGAACTCTTGAATGAAAAACCGAATCACCTAGGGGCGTTGGTGGATTTAGCAGGGGTGTATCGCTTTGCGGGCAACCGTGCCGACGCCTTGGGCTTCAACGAAGAACGTTTCCCCTTGTGGAATTGGTCTCGTTATTACTATAGTTTAGCCTTGAGCCAAAATCCCGACATCATTAAGGCATGGTACGGACTCGCCGAAGTCTTACAGCGAGACGGGCAGTTTAAGCCTGCGTCTGCGGGTTATTGCCAAGTCATTCGCCGAATGCCGAACTATCCGCTGGCGTGGTTTAATTTGGGCTTAAGTCAGTGGTATGAAGGGCATCAAGAAAATGGCATGAAATTGATGAATTGGGCGTTACAAAGCGATCATGCCAGCCCTTATAAGGGTTTGGCGTCAGAGTTTACAACGATTCATGCGTTGCGACAAACGTATTTTTTGGTGCATAAAAAGCCCCTGCCGTTTACCCATTTTCCCGATGAGTGGATCGAAAAATTGAACGACCCCCACCCCAAAGACCCCTTTGTGGATGCCGACTTCCCCCAACCGTTGTTAGACGCCTGCCAAGGCTGGGTACAACCCGAATTGGATGTCAAGCGTCCGACCTTGACGGCGATTTCAAGCAGTCGTCTTTCCTTGGCGTTAGAAGCCAAGCATACGCCTTCTCCACGCCTCAATGAGATCTCCTTAAGCACGGCACCTGAAGCATCGAGCCTAAACCTGCCTCTGTAGGGTGATCCACCCCGCTATAAAGAAGGGCGACCATAAGCACATCGAAAACACGAGCCACAACGAAGACGCCAATCCGTTAATGGGTTTGCGCTTCCAGCAAGGTGACGCCTAATTTATACGCCTGAACCAAGGTCTTCGGACTCAACAATATCGCAGGGTAGTTCCGCTGGCTTTCCAAGGTACAGCCCACACATTCGGTTGAACAACCAGTCAACTGACGAAAACGCTTGGCTTGCTTACCCTTCCACAACGCCAAAAAGTCGTAATTATGTTCACGCACATTGCCGTAACCCTTGGGGTTTTGCGGATGATGCACAAACTCTTCGCACCCGCCGATCTCTCCTGTTGCGGACAAGTACGCCCCAATCGTGCCTGCCTTGCACTTGAACTGCTTGGGGGCATCAAACAAGGTATTGCGGTTTTCTCGTTGAGAAATTAAATCCACCGCCGATTTCATCGCCCCTTCTAAAGGCGTCCCCGTGTGGTAGGTAAAGTCGAGGTCGCCTGCTTTGGCGTCCTGCAAGACTTGGCTGGTGATGTTGATATACATTTCTTCAAAGGCTTGTAAACGCTTACTGCTACGGCGTTCCAAGAAGTCAGGCAAGGCACTTTCACTCATCTGCACACTGCGACGCATCAAGTTCAGGTTCCACTTATCAGGCTTTAGAACATCTTTAACAAAGGCGTACCACAACGTCATTTGAGCCTCATTGTCAGGGGTACACACGGTGCAGAGTTGCACGTCTAATTGATGATACCCATATTCTTGACGAGCATCCTTCAAAGCAAAGAGCGTGTCAATCGTGTTTTGCCACGCATCCCACTTTTGGGCTTTGGTGTGGCGAACGCTATTGTTATAGTCCTTAAAGCCTTCAATACTTAAGGACCACGTCAAGTGAAGTTCAGGGCATCGATGCATCAAGGTATGCGTAATTTCAAGCAAGCGTTCAGGCTTCCACGCATTGGAAATAATGTAGACGGATTTTACTCGTGTAATGCGATACGCCGCTTCGATGATTTCCACAATCTGCGGATGCAAGGTCGTTTCACCGCCCGAATAGACAATCGTATTCAAGGCACTGCCCATACTACTATAGGTCAACTCGATTTCATCCAAGCCCATTTCATCCGTTTTTTGGTTCAGGCTGTCCGCAAAGGAGCAAAACCCACAACTATAATTACACCGAGTCGTCAAAATATGCGTCAACATCACAGGGTCAGGCGTAATGCCTAGACTTTGTTTCACCAAGCCTTTTGCCACAGGCAAGAGTAGGGATCGGGGGGTTTTGGTGACAATCGGTGAGCCGAGGGCTTCAAGGGAAGGGGGGCTAAAATCGTAGCGAGTCAAATCCACACCCAAAACGTGTCGACGTTCTTCTTCAAGCAGTTGACTTAACCATTCAATGTCTTCAAGCGTTAGTTCACCAGTCGCAATTTTATCCGTGGTGGAAGTGAGGGGCATGGTGGCCTATTCCTATGTATTGGGTAATCACCCATATTTTAGCCCAAATAGGGGTAGATGCAAGTCTTCGATGCGTTTGTCATTCTATATTTATAGGGTATAATAAACGACGTTATGCTGTAGATGAGACAATGCCTTGAATACCAGTACCCCAAGCACCCTTACTTATAAGTTAAAAGATTATTTTACTGGCGTCAATGGCACGCTTCTTTTGGCATTTCTAGGGTGCTGGCTCGGTGGCGTTTTTGACGGACTCGATTCTTCGCTCATGTACATCACCATGCCACTTGCTCTTCGAGATCTAACAGGGCAAGAACCCAAAGCCGTCGCACATTTGGGGAGCTATATTACGGCGATATTCCTCGTTGGGTGGACGCTTGGCGGCCTCTTGTTTGGCTATATTGGCGACAAGTTCGGTCGGGTCAAAGCCATGATGGGATCCATTCTATTGTATTCCATTTTCACAGGCTTGGGGGGGCAGGCTCCCAATTGGGAACTCTTGGCGTTTTTTCGCTTCTTAACAGGCTTAGGCATTGGCGGAGAGTTGGTGAGCATCACCACGTTTTTGTCGGAAGTCTGGCCTGAAAAAAGTCGTTCTTTTGCGGTGGCGATGCTCATTAGTAGCTACCAAATCGGACAGATGCTTTCTGGTGTTTTAAACTACTTCGTGCAAGATTGGCGTCACGCCTTCTTTTTCGGTGCCTTACCAGCCCTGCTCATCTTCTTTTTGAGAAGAAACTTGGGCGAAAGCGAAAAATGGATGGGCGATCAGCTCAGTCAAGCCGAAGCACAGCAAGAAAAAACGTCTTTATGGAAGCTCTTGTTTGATGCCGAAAATCGTCGTAATTTGTGGGTGGGGGGCGTTTCTTTTGCGGCTTACCTAACTGTGTTTTGGGCGGCGTTGGCGTGGTTGCCTTCTTGGGTGGATAGTCTGCCCAACCGCCCCGATGATGCCCGAGCCATTCAAGTGATGAGTCAAGGCATTTTCGCTATTCTAGGATGCACCTGTGCAGGCTTTTTTACCCACTTATTCGGACGCAAACCTTCTATTTTTATTGGGAGCTTAGGTATTCTTATTTCCTCACTCATCTTATTCTTAGGCTTCAAAAGCTTTAACCCTACGCTTTACCTTGTGGGCGGAGCCTTTGGTTTCTTTCACGGCTTAACGCAATCGTCCTTTTATGTGTACATTCCTGAACTATTCCCCACGCGTATTCGGATGTCTGCCGTAGGGTTTTGCTTCAATGTAGGACGTGTTTTTACGGCATTAGCCGTTTTAATGGTCGGTGTTTTGGTGCAAGCGTTAGGGGGATTTGCTCAATCCGCCACAGTGTTTAGTTTGTTTACCGTGATTATTATGGCAACCCTTTTCTTTGGTGAAGAGACCAAAGGAAAAGTCTTACAGTAAAAGGTATGTGACGCCTCGGCTCACCCAAAGCAAACACGTCATTGCGAGTGTAACGAAGCAATCCGTTGACCACTTGCGGCGTTTTCACAGATTGCCACGCTACGCTCGCAATGACGGACAGTAAGCTTGCCGACAACGCACTAAATGCGAGGCTTCCGAGACATTTTGCGGACGGCAGGAACAACGGGAAAGCGAGAGGGGAGGGATTCTTAAGGGAGGGGGGCGACCAAGACCCTCCCTCCCTTAAGCCGCCTTTAGAGGTGTTGGAGACCTTTGGCGGAGCAAAGGTCTCTGACAACGACCAGCTCAAAACGGAGCGAAAAATCTAAAAGGCGATTTTTAAATGCCACAGTATCAAATGGAAAAAATATACCTAAAATAAGCGGAAAGGCTTACGGCTTTCTTCTTTTAAAAATAAAATACTTTCCACATCTTCAGGGGTTAATAGCTCTAAACGAATAAGAATATCGGCAATTTTGGCACGTTCACCCATCGCAGATTCAATGTATTGCTGAGTTTGAAGGGCGAGTTCCATTTGAGCGTGATCCACACGACCGATAAAGACGAGATATTCCCCAATGCGAATTTCATCACCCAAGAAACGAATAGACGCTTCCAAAACCTTAGAATGAGGCGGTTTAATATATTGTTGACGCAACGCAGCAATAAACAAATGGCATGCATTCTGTAACGACCATTCATACCTCGCACACATCATTGCCACATTGTCATTATGACGAACGGCATCCAACAATAAAACCATGTCGCCCTGTTCAGCTAAAGAAAGGGTACGTAAGGCTTCTTTCCCACGCTCCGTTAGGACGGGCTTCCACAACTGCAAGAAATCTTCACGGTTCATAGAACTTAAGCGACAAATGCCTGCATCTTTCTCAAGGTAGCTTTTTAAATCGGTGTAAATAACTTGTTGAACCCATAAAGGCAAATTCGCCATTTCTGAAAGCACTAATCCCAATTTATTAGCTCGAGCTTGAGCTTCAGGGGAATTGTAATTTAGTTGTTGTTTGGCTTTAGCTTCAGCAGACGCCGTGGCATTAGAAGCGGCTAAAATGCCTTCTACCTTAATTTGACCGTTCGGAGGGCTGTCTCCAGAGGTCGATTGTTGAGAAAGCGACGTTTTCGCTTGTGTTGAGAAGTCGGACATAAGAAAGCTTCCTTATTGGTCATAAAAACTTGAAGTATTTTTAAATGACATGTTCAGTATAAAAGATAATGAGACGGGTTTTCTGTATTTTTCATACAGAATCCTCTATTAAACGGATACCCACTTGTTAAGGTGTCCATCATCTTAGCCCCCATCCCTTTTCTTCGTGATACAATGAAGTTGCTCAATAAAGGATCTTGACCCATGCTGAAATTTCCCTTTAAAATCGCATTCTTCCTTCTACTTAGCTTCGGCATGCTGGGCGTGTATGGCAGTCGATTCTTCCAAGAACCTTCCAATACACTTGTGGCTCAAGCCGCAGAAATTTCTAGCGAAGGGGCGAATGAAGAAAATCCTATACCAGAAACTTCTGCCGACTTAATTCGTGTGGGCTTGAGCAACAACGATATGTCTGAACAAAGCATGGCCAGTAGTATTCTGAGTGCAGAAGGAGCCTTTCATCTACATGAGACAGAAAACGGAATACCCCTAGCCCGCTTTGAAGCAGGCGATGCTCTTGCCTTCAACGTTCAAGCAGGACGACTTCAGGTACAAGTTCGACGAGTAGGGGAGCCAAATTTTAGCCCATTGGCACTTCCAAAGTCCGATTCTTTAGGTGAAGAAGCGTGGCTAAAGCCCGTGAACTCCAATGACTTTTTGAAGGTCTTGAACCTGCAACGACACGGTAAAACGCCTCGCTATCGAGGGGTTTTACAGGTAAAGACCTTGTCTCCCAAATCGTTGCAACTCCAAGTCATTAACCAATTACCCCTGCAAGACTATTTGCGTGCGGTTGTTCCCAACGAATTGCCGATTCGCTTTGGTGTGGAAGCGGTGAAAGCTCAAGCGGTGGCGGCTCGTAATTATGCCGTGCGTCCTCGTGAAAAAAGCTGGCATGATTTTGATATTTGTGACAGTCAATTGTGCCAAGCCTATTACGGTCAACAAACCGAAACCACTGCGACGGATGACATGCTAGAAAAGACCGCAGGGCAAGTGCTTCTTTGTGGGGAAGCCGTCGCCTTGACGCTCTATAGTTCGTCTCACGGAGGCGTAAGCACCAATTATCACAACGCCTTTAGTGATGTGCAAACCCAAGCCTTTCCTGCCCCTATTTTGCCTTACTTGCGTAGCGTTTCAGACGATGCCAGCATCCAGGCACGCTATCCCCATTTAAGTGATGAAGCGACCTTCTTGGCGTATTTAAAGGACGAGACCCTACCCAGTTATGACAAAAAATCGCCCCATTTTCGCTGGAAGCAACAACTCACGTACACTCAATTAACGGAAAATGTGCATCATAATCTGCCTAATTTGTTGAAGCGTTCGTACACGGCTCGTTGGATTGAAACCACGGCGAATGTGACGAAAGATATCGGTAAAGTCTTGCGGTTAGAGCCTTTAGAACGTGATGAGTCGGGCAAATTGATGCGTCTAAAAGTGCAGACCAGCACAGGCGAAATCATCGCCACCAAAGAATTTGTGATTCGTGGTTTACTTCGCACGCCCAATAAGCTCTTTCTTTCAGCGAGTATTGCCTTTGAACCGTGGCGAAATGAAGCAGGCGATGTCATTGGCATCACGATATACGGCACAGGCTTTGGTCATGGGGTGGGGATGAGTCAATTTGGTGCCAGTGGTATGAACGATCTGGGCTTTAAGTACCCGCAGATTTTGGCACATTATTATAGGGGTACTGAATTAAGCAGTCTACCTTTGATTTTGAAGGCATCGACACCACAGCGTCAGGATGTTCATGGCGTTGTAGGGCATCGGGTTCTATTGCATATTAAGCCCTTAAACAATCAACGTATCGACACGCCGTTTGTGATGCGTATTAACGAAGTAAGCTTACGGATGCTTCCCTTTCAAAGTCCGCATCGGGTATTTGATGTCACACATTATGTACCAGGGGACGCATTGAACACCTTGCACTGGCCCGCCTACCACGATGTAAAGGTATGGCTGAGTTTCCCTTCGACTTAAAAGGAACAGGAACAGGACTTTCGCAGAGCTTTCTATAGAATGGCTCTGCAAAAGTGGGTTACGTCATTGCGAGCGTAGCGTGGCAATCTGCAAAGACGTCGCAGGTGGGGGAACAGATTGCTTCGTTTCACTCGCAATGACGGCGTGTTTTTGACTTTCGTAGAGCTTTCTATAGTATTCGGCTATAAAAAAAGAGGCGTCCGTATGGTCGCCTCTTGGGATTCTTTAATATCAGGAATAAAGGTCGTTTAAACCAGTTTACTTAAATCTAAACTGGGTGGAATAAGCACTTGATCAATCGAAATAATCGTCGATTTATTCGTCGTGACCACAGGAGCCGTGCCTAAGGCAATCTGTTTGCCATTAATCACACGAGGGGCGGTCGCAGTCCCTGTCAGGACGTTATTGTCCGACGCATTTGCAAGCAAAGAATCAAAGCCTTGGGGATCGTCTTTAAAGGTATACGCCCCTGCACTCACATGATATTGTAAGATCTGCTTAAGTGCATCGCTATTGGCGGGCTTCAGCAACTTTTCTTTCAAAGCGGGATCCAACTTATTAAACGCTGCTTCAGTCGGTGCTAAAATCGTGACAGGACCGCTCTTTTCTAAGTCCGTTAAGGCGTCGTTGAGTTTGGTTGAACCGAGCAAGCTATTCAGCGTGCTTAAGTTACTATTATTCTTTAAAGCGTAGCCTGCGGTTTTTGTATATTCCCCAGGTGTGGGCGGTGTGGGCGTAGTAGAATCTAATCCCACCAGTTTGCTTAAGTCGACATCTGGCGGAATGAGAATATCATCAATCGGTACAAGAATCGATTTATTGGGTAAGATCATAGCCGATTGCCCTTGCACGATCTGCTTGCCGTTGACGATGCGAGGCTTTAAGGCGGTGCCTGTTAACACGCTATTGTCGGACGAATTCGGCAGTAGGGAATCGATGTTCTGCGGTTCAGGTCCAAATTTAACGGGTTTGTCTGCCACATGGTATTGCAAGATTTTGTCTAAGGTGGCTTTGTTTTCAGGCTTTAATAACGCTGTTTTTACCTTAGAATCCAACTTGTTAAAGGCGGTTTCGGTGGGGGCAAAAATCGTGACAGGCCCTTTACTTTCTTGAGTACTAATGGTGGTGTCAAACTTGGAACTTTTAAGGACGCTTTCAAAGGTGTCGAGCTTAGGATTATTCGCCACCGCTTCTAAAGAAGGGGCTAAGCGAGTCGTGCCTGGTGTGTTGAGTAATCCACCAAGTAAGCGAGCGAACAAATCGCCGAGTAACGGATTGTTCAATAACCTTCCGATAAGTTGGGCAATTTGACTATAATTCTGTGCAAAGGCGGGGACACTCGTATTTGACGGATCTGTAGACGTCGTGACGGGTGGACTGGTGGTGGTAGAAGTACTCGATGTGTAGGTGTCCACCACAGGAGCCGTATACACAATAGGGGTATATTCGGTCGAGGGGGACGTTGTGGTCGTCGTCGTTGAAGTCGTCGTTATAGGAGGGGTGTTATAGGGGTCTATGTTCGTACTCATCATAGGAGAGGTTTCCTCTTTAGGTTTGAAATCAATAGGGGACAAAACCAATGCCCGTTTGGTTAGGGCGGTTAACCGATGTATCGCAAGGACGTCTGCTTGCCTTGAAGCCTTGTTATAATTTGTTACAATGCCTTGCGAAAACTTTACACCGTAAGCGGTTTGCTAGCGGGTGGGTTAGACGCTCTTTTTGTTTTCCCTTGACTCTTCATTCGCCTTAAAATTTTTCGGTGCCTTTGATTTTTCAATCGTTTAAATGGTATATCCCTTCTCAAACCCAAGACTTGGCATTTTTCGATGCTTCGGGTAGAATAGAAACAAGTTTTATCTATCGAAAAAGGAGGCGTCTTATGGTTTACACACTCGTTTTAATTCGTCACGGGCAGAGCGAATGGAATTTGTCGAATCGCTTCACAGGCTGGCATGATGTCGACTTGACCCCCCAAGGCGTGCAAGAAGCCCAAGACGCTGGTAAACTCCTTAAAGAAAAGGGTTACGGCTTTGATTTGAGCTTCACGTCCCTGCAAAAACGAGCCATCAAAACGCAAAACAACGTCTTAGACGCCTTGGATGAACTCTACATTCCTGTTGTGAAAGATTGGCACCTCAACGAGCGTCATTATGGCACCTTGCAAGGGCTAGACAAAGGCGAAACCGCCCAAAAATATGGCGATGAACAAGTGAAAATATGGCGACGTAGCTATGATATTACGCCTCCCCCCTTGACGAAGGATGACCCTCGTTATCCAGGGCATGACGCTCGTTACGCCCATTTGAGCGAAGCTGAACTACCCCTCACCGAAAGCTTGAAAGAAACCGTCGCCCGAGTCGTGCCTTACTGGCAAAACGCCATTGCCCCTGAAGTCAAAGCAGGCAAGCGTGTGTTGATTGCGGCTCACGGCAATAGTTTGCGTGCCTTGGTGAAATATCTGGACGACTTGAGCGAAGCCGAAGTCCTCGAACTGAACATCCCGACAGGGCAACCGCTGGTTTATGAGCTGGATGAAAATCTCAAGCCCCTTAAGCACTATTACTTAGGCGATGCCGACGCCATTCAAGCGGCCATGCACGCTGTTGCCAGTCAGGGTGCATCTAAATAAATGGTGGGCTAACAATTTAAAAATAAGATAAGGTAGGATCCATGCACGCATCGCTTTTACAAGAATCGCACTTGCCTTTGTACCGCAAGTACCGCCCCCAAAGCCTGCCTGAACTGGTGGGTCAAAAAGCGGTGGCTCAAACCTTGAGCAATGCGATTGCCCTGAACCGCATTTCCCATGCCTACTTATTTACAGGCCCACGAGGCACGGGCAAGACGTCTTCCGCACGGATTTTGGCGAAATCGCTGAATTGTGTGGAAGGTCCTACGGCAAACCCGTGCCAAGTCTGCGATTCCTGCGTGAACATTACGGCTGGCAACGATTTGGACGTCATCGAGTTTGACGCCGCCTCTAACGGAGGCGTGGAAGATGCTCGCCACCTGATTGAATCTTGCCAATTTGCCCCACTCGCGGGGCGTTACAAGATTTACATCATCGATGAAATTCATATGTTGTCGTCTCAAGCCTTTAACGCCTTGCTGAAAACCCTTGAAGAACCGCCTGACAAGGTCATCTTCATTTTTGCGACCACAGAAGCACACAAGGTTTTGCCGACGATCGTGTCTCGCTGTCAACAATTTATGTTCAACCGCATCCCCACGGCGGATATTCACCAGCACCTCATCGAAATTTGCCAAAAAGAAGGCTTGACGATTGAGTCTAACGCCTTGTTGCACTTGGCTCGTAAGGCTCGTGGGGGCTTGCGTGATGCCTTGTCGAACTTGGATCAAGCGTCCGTCTTGGCTCGTGGCAAGCATGAGCCGTTTAGCCTGGCGGAACTCATCGAGTTTTTGGGCGAAGTGCCTGAAGAGCAAATGCTGGCGTTGGCGGAAGGGCTGATTGAGCATGATGCTCAAGCCGTTTTGAAATACATTGGCGAGTTCAATCACAAAGGCATTGAAGCACGGCAAGTGATTAAGCCCCTGATGATGAGCTTGCGTCACCTGTTGATTGCCACCGCCGTGGGTGCGGATGCCCTGACGGCTGATGATTTGGATACCTCTGAAGCGGTGGTGGAAAGCGTCAAGCGTCTCGCCCCCTTGGTGAACTCGGCTCAAGTGGCGACGATTATGAACGCCCTGAACCAGTTGGATCAAGATATTCGCCACGCCCAAGAACCGTCCTTAAACTTGGAAGTAGGCTTGTTGGCGATCTGCATGAATGCCATGCCTCATGACATGACCGCTTTGCTGGAGCGTTTGGAAGCCCTTGAACATCAGCTCAAGCAGCTCAAGCACGGAGGCATCTCGCATGCCCCTGCTCCACAACAGCACGCCCCCGCCTATCGATCGGCTCCGCCTCCGTCAGGGCCTCCGCCGTATAACCCATCGGCTCAAATGCCTGCTCCGCAAGCGATGCCTCCTGTGATGCATAGCCCTCAAGCGAATCCGCCTCAATCGCCACGACAAGCTCTACCGCAAGCCCCAGCACCGCAAGCTCACACGTCTGCCCCTCCCCCGAGCAGTTTACAAGATTTACATCAACGCATTTGTGCCTTAATCGGCTCTGGTGCCGTGCGTCCACTCTTTTTACAGCACGTGCATATCGTCGAACAGAACGATCAAAAACTCACCTTGTCGTGCAAGAGTGCCGCCCTGCTCAAAATGATGCAAACGCCCGACAAGCTAGGGCATTACAAGAATGCCGCCGCCCAAGTCTTGGGCAAAGAGCTTCACATTGCCTTTCAAGTGGGAACGAGTCCTGCCCCTGCGGTAGACACAACCCCTGCCCCTAAAAGCCCCCCTGCACCACAAAGCAATCCGCATAATACGCTAGAAGGGCAAACGCTTATTCCTGTAGAGGTTCTTCCTCCTGCTCCGCAATCCCCCGTACCTGTACAAGTTCAGCCTGTAGCGATGCCTCCTCAAGCTCCGAAAGCCCCTGCGTCCTTGGATGCCATGCCGTCCTTGAGTTTTGATGACACGCCTTCGGCGCCTTCATCGGACGAACCCCCGCCCTTATGGGAAGATGAAGAAGCGGTATCGTCTGTGCAAGCAAGCTCTTCTCCTGTGATAGGTTCTGTAACGATTCAAGGGTCTGGCGATGATTTGGAAGCGTCTAAATCGCAAGCCGTGGCGTTGTTGAAGGCAACGGATATTGAAGTCACTACCGTGGATGACGAAGACACGGGCGTCATTCAAGGCACGCTTTTAGGCGTTGGGGATGGGATTGAAGAGGATTAGGCTTCTAAGCCTTTCATATAAGCTATAAAGGCGTCTCTGTCTGTGATATCAGGAATTCCAAAATGTTCTAATACTAATTATACGCTATTTAATCGCTTAATGGGTATAAGCAATAGCTTCTTGTAAGAACATACCCTCTTGTACTATAGTGTTTTAAAGAGTTTTCCGTACAGTAGGCTAGACGAGGAGCCTAGATTGTTTTGTGAAGAAGTGTAGATAGACCGACATGACTGAACAAAATAATCGTAGCGACAAAGTATAGGCACTGTAGGGGAAATTATTTAAAATACTATAGTAAAAGATAAATAAAACAGGCTATTTATTTTGGAAGTAGACAACCAACGCTTCCTCCATGCTTAAGCCTTGACGAAGCAAAGAAGTGACCCCCTGCTTTAATTTTGCCCAGTGTTTTTCAATTGGGTTCAAAT
>CANGYO010000022.1 GCA_947458095.1 Vampirovibrionales bacterium
GTAGAACGTACATTCAGTTGGATGAATGGGTCACGACGTTTGAGTAAAGACTATGAGATTAGTGTGTCTTCAGCCGAAACACAGGTCAAAATATCTCATTGCTGTACTCTGTTCAAAAGAATACAACTTTCATGAAGATAGGTTCTTATACTTTGAGAAATACTTATGGCGTTAGGGGGATCTTTTTCTTTTGCAATTTTCTGAAAATTTGTTGTATAGTTATCGTAAAAACGTATTGTCTTTACAATAATATAGTTTTGAATACTTGATGTTGCTTTAGGTGAAGGATCCCCTGTAATTCTATTCATCATTTCTATATTAGTTTCGGGTAAAGCCCGTTGAGCATTTTCAGCGGCTTTTTGAGGGTGAGGATGTGTTTTTGCGTCATCTTCTAAAATAAGGATTTTTGCTCCATTCTCAGTTTTTTTGAGCGTGCTGTTTAAATAGGGGTTTGTTTTACGAATCGTCATTGACAAGGTTCCTTGATTTGAAAAATGGTTCGAGAGAGGAGATACTTATCAATAAAAATAAAAACAATCTTATAATTGACACTTGTTTACATAACGTAACAGTCCATACACATCTCCTAGAGATTGTATTTCCCCTTCCTTCATAGATCCTAGTCTTAATTGTCTGTTGATGATAGACTAAAATGTAATGTAGTAAACTTTTAAATAAAGGGAAAAACCTATGCCAATTACATTGCCTTCTCCTGAAATTAACGATATTGACCTTGCCCCTCAAGGCAAAAAGCAAATTGATTGGGCGTTGCAAGATATGCCTGTACTTGGTAGCATTCGTGAACGCTTCTTAAAAGAACAACCGCTCAAAGGCGTGCGAATTTCGTCTTGCGGACACATGACCAAAGAACTCGCGGCGTTAGCCATTACCATTCAAGCAGGCGGCGCCGACAGTATGGTGATTGCCTCTAACCCCATCACCACGCAAGACGATGTGGCAGCGTCCTTGGTCAAAGACTACGGCTTAGCCATTTACGCCCAACGAGGCGAAAGCGTCGACACTTACCGTCGCCATGTGCAACTCGCCGTGGATTTTGAGCCTCACATTATTATGGACGACGGCGGAGACGTCTGTGCCGCCATGAAAAACACCCGTCCTGACTGGTGTGAACATGTCTGGGGAAGTACGGAAGAAACCACCGCAGGCATCACTCGCCTAAAAGCCTTAGATGCTGAAAATGCCTTGCCTTGGCCTGCCATTGGCGTGAATGAATCGAAAACCAAGCACTTGTTTGACAATCGTTACGGGACAGGGCAAAGCACGCTCGATAGCATCATGCGAGCCTGTAACATTCTAATTGCAGGCAAGACGGTCGTCATTATGGGCTATGGCTGGTGCGGACGGGGCTGTGCCATGCGTGCCAAAGGCTTAGGGGCAAATGTCATCGTTTGTGAAGTGGATCACATGAAGGCGTTAGAAGCGGTGATGGACGGCTACCGTGTCATGCCGATAGCGGAAGCTTCTCGCTTAGGCGATATTTTCATCTGTATTACCAGTAACAAGCATGTGATTGACACGCCTCACTTTGCGGTGATGAAAGATCAAGCCATTGTGTGTAATGCGGGGCATCAGAATTGGGAGTTCAATTATGACGCACTTAAAGCAGGCTCTGCCACAATAACAGAGCCTCGTGCTTATGTGGAAGGGTGCGTACAGGCGGACGGTCGCACGATTTATGCGTTGAGTCAAGGGCGTTTGGTGAACTTGACCGCAGCCGAAGGGCATCCAGCGAGTGTTATGGATATGAGTTTTGCCAATCAGGCGTTGGCGGTGGAATACTTGGTGAAAAACAAGGGCAACTTAGGCAATCACTTGATGACCTTACCTGCCGAATTGGATTATAATATCGCCAAGCTGAAGTTGGCTTCGATGGGCATTACCATTGATACCATGACGCCTGCCATGTTGGACTATATGAGCAGTTGGAACATGGGAACTTAATATAGAAGCCTCTGCAAAAGTCCTGTTCCCTCTCCTTCTTAAAGGAGAAGATTCACTTCGTGAATGAGAAGGTTATTTTCCTCCCCTTAAAGGGGAGGGAGTAAGAGGCTTTTTAGACTTTCGCAGAGCTTTCTATACCAATTTAAAGTTTATACCATTTCAACGAGTGAATAGCGTGTTAGGCTATTCTAGGAGCCTAGATTTTTTTGTGAGGGCGTGTACACAGACGTACATAACGGAACAAAAAAATCGTAGCGACAACGAAGAGACAACACGACATTTAATCGTTTAATTGGTATTACATCTGCTCAGGAGCGGTCACCCCAAGCAGATCCAAGGCTTGAGCGAGCGTCAAACGCAAGACATCCACTAGCAACAGACGAGCCAACGCCTCTTGCGGGTCGTCACACAAAACCCGACACGCGGCATACAACGAATGAAAATCGCTGGATAAATCAAGGGCATAACGGGCAATCAAATGCGGGGCATTCACACGACCCGCATCTTCCACACGTTCGGTGAAAGACACCAACAATAAAATCGTTTCACGCACCTTATTATACGCTTGCGGATTGCCTTCAAACGGCTTGAGCAAAAGGGTTTCCCACGCTTCTGCCGTGATGCCTTTCTTAAACGCTTCGTAGTCTTTTTTATTGAAACGAGCAGGCGACTCTTCCCCTGTTTCGAGATCCACAATTTTATTGAAGGCATTTCGCAGAATGCCACAAGCTCGAGCATGGGCGTATTGCGTGTAAAACACAGGGTTTTCATCACTGGCGGAAGTCGCTAAATCCACATCAAACTCAATGGTGCTGTCTGCCGAACGAGACACCAGCCAAAAGCGAGCGGCATCCACACCCACTTCTTCAATCACATCTTCAAGGGTCAGCATGGTTTTACGCTTGCCCATGCGAGTTTTTTCACCTTCGACGACCAAATTCACCAACTGCCCTAAAATAATCACCAAACGCTGGGGGTCATGCCCCAAGGCTTGCATGGCAGCGGTAATACGAGACACATAACCGTGATGATCCGCTCCCCAAATGTTGACAATCGACGTAAAGTGTTCCGCACGATTAAACTTGTCGTCGTGATACGCCACATCTGCGGTGAGATAGGTATAGGAACCGTCGCTTTTCACTAGCACACGATCTTTATCATCGCCCACTTCGGTGGATTTTATCCACAAAGCCCCGTCTTCTTCAAAGGTCACGCCTTTGCTTTTTAAGCGATCTAGGGTTTTTTCAACCACGCCTGAAAGATGCAAGTGGCTTTCCAATTGCCAAATGTCAAAATGTGTTCTAAAGCGTTTGAGCAAATCTTGCTGAAGTTGTAGCATCGCATTACGGCTGATGTTTCTTAGCTCAAACAAGAGTTCCTTAGACGCCAATTGTTCAAGCCGTTTCGCCCCTTCTTGTTCAAAAATATGAGTAATGGCTTGCGTATTATGATCTTCTTCCAAATATTCCAGGGCTAAATCCGTGACATAAGCCCCTGGGTAGTACAAAAACTTTTCGCCTTCAACAGGTATAGGGAATGGGGCGAGTTTTAGATGCTCTAAAGCTCTAAACCACACGCTGTTTGCCATATTCGTCATTTGCTGACCGTAGTCATTCACCAAAAATTCGGTGACCACTTTGGCACCGTTATGTTGCCAAATACGGCGGAGGCTGTCCCCAAGAGCAGCCCAGCGTCCATGCCCCAGATGCAAAGGCCCTGTGGGGTTTGCTGACACAAACTCCAAATGCAGACGTTCATTTTGCTTACTGGTATTTTGACCTGCTTGTTGAGTCCCTTTTAAGGTGGGCAAAAGTGTTTCAAGCAACGATGTTTCGGTTGCCTTAAAATTGATGAATCCGCCAATGGCGGTGGCGGTAAAGCCTTGAATGTTTAGATGAGGCAACAGAGTCGTGGCAATGACGGGAGGAGCCAACTTCGTGTATCGTGCCAAAAAAGAGATATTCACCGCATAATCGCCATGTTCACGATGCTTAGGCTGTTCCATTTTAATGCCTTGTACAATGATGGTGTGCCATTCATCATCACTTAAGGCGTGGCAGGCGTCGAAGGTGGCTTTCAGCGGTAAAAGGGTGTGAATCAAAACGTGATGTAAGGCGGATTTCATAAAAAACGGAGTCCCTCTATTATGTAGCTTTATTCTTATTAAAGCACAAAGATGCTATTTTCTGTACCTTCAGCTACAAAATAGTGGATTCAAGCACCCTAAGTAAGGACTGCTTAAGGCATGTGGGTCTTCCCAAAATGCTTGCCATTCTAGAGCGGAAATTTGTTGCACAAGGTGTTGGGCAGGGGGCGAGTAAGGCTTTACAAAATACGCCAAGGTATCTGCTGTAGAAGCTTTAGCCCCTATTCCTAAATCTTCAATCGGAAATAAGTTCCATGACGCCAAGGCTTCTAGCCCACAATCGCAGGATGTGTCATAAGCGTCTACAAGTTCATTCGCCAACGCAACTCGCACCATTGGTAAGCCTGTCAACGCATCGACTTCAACAGGCAAATAACGATGAATAAAGTCGTGTTGCTTGGCATGAATACGTTCAATACACGCCAAGACTTGCCTGCCGTGTTGATGCAAATGGGCTTCAACACGGGCATCAAAAATAGCATCGTGGGCTTTAACAGAACGAATATCGCCTTCGGTCAGCGCCAGCAAAGCAGTCAAAAAATCAAGCGAAGGCAAGGTCATGGCTTGCTCATCAAACATGGCTTGTGAGGGGGCTTGCCCTGTTTTGTTTTCACGAATAATCCAGCGTCCAAAAACTTGGTGGTAACGCACCAGTTGCACCACAATAAAGACATCGAGCATTGAAAAGTCCCAGCGTCCCAAATAGCGTTTGATTTCAGCCGACACCTTCAGCGGATGCAAGGGGTCAGGCGAAAGTTCAAGGCGTTGAAAGGCATAACCGCCCTGCTTGCTTAAATCATGGAAAAAGGCGGCGAGTGTCGTTAATCGTTGCCAATGGGGGGAAAGGCGTTGAAAGGCATGGGTTTGTCGTGTTTTGATGACGACTTTAGCGGTGTGGACATCCAACGTGAAATCATGCGTTTGATGTTGGGTATTGGTTTGTCCTCGCATGCGTTGCCATTCAGGCACGAAAGCGTCTAGTACGCCCGATGCACTGGCTTCTAAAAAATGGGCTTCGTCCTTGGTTTCAATGGCGTCAAAAAAAGCGCTCGTGTCGATTGATTGTGGCGTTTCGATCCTCTGCCATAATGACATCATCTGTAGACTTCCCTATCTTAATGAAACTAGTGTATCATAATATGATATTCAAATTATGCCATGACAAAGGATTTTATATGACGCTTCCCATTAAAGAACCCCTTGACCCCAAACAAGACAGTGCTTTTTGGACGATTCTGTATGGTTTATTTTTCTTTGGCACCTTTCAAGGCCTTTATTTTTTACAACACCAGCTTTTAGCTAAACTTTCAGAAGCGGTGCCGAATCCTGATTTTTTTGCCAAATACGTGTTAAGTTACTACGGCATTGAACACCCCTTTGCGTTTATATTTGTCGCCATTAAATTACTTTCTGCCATTAGTTTGACGCTTGTTTTTATGGTGACGTATAAAAGTTTAGTGCAGTATTGGAAGGCTCAACGTGCCGCCCTTTCGCCTGAGCAAGTCAAGTGGCAAATTGAAGATTTAAAAACCCAAGTCGCGTTACTGCGAGACGAAAACCAACAACTCAAAGCCTACACGGAAACCTTAAAAGCCAGTCTTGAAAAAACAATCTAGGGACTAGGATTCATCAGGAGGAAGTAACGGTTTCAACGGCTTTAATACGTTTGCCTTATGGGCAGGACGTTTGTCTGAAAAAGGATTCGCCTTGCCTAAGGGTAAATAGGTCTTCGCCACTATTTGAGCAGGGGCTTCTTTGTCAATCGTCTGCCCTTCGTTGGAACTACTTTCACTATTTAGAGGTACAGACAAGGCTGAAGCCTCTTCTCGGGTCAAACGTGCTGCTAAGTCTGAAAGTTCATTGGCTTGATTCACCGATTGTTCCGCCAAAACCGATTCTTGCGTGTAACCTTCTGTAAACATATCTTCAAACGTATAAATCGGAATGCTCTGATTTTTACCCCGCACTTTGATGCTGCCTAAACTATTGAGTTCAGAACCCAAATGAATGTTTTGACAATGCTTTAAAGTATTTTCTGAAAAAATCAAGCGTGTATGGAAGACTTTTGTTTGATCCTGCAAACGAGCTGCCGTATTGACGGTGTCGCCAATCGCCGTATATTCCAACTTGTTTTTAGGACCGACGAATCCCACAAAGGCAAAGCCGCTATTGACGGCAACGCCAATAGCAAACTCAATGTTTCGCTCTTCCTTCCATTTTACCGCCAATGCTTCACTCGCCGCAATCATTTTACGCCCTGCTCGCAGTGCCATATCCGCATGTTGAGTGGATTCTAAAGGCGCCCCAAACATAATTAAGGCACCATCCCCCAAGAATTTGTCCACCGTGCCACGATGGTCATTGGCAATTTCTTCAATTTGCGTGTACCACGTATTCAAAATTTCAGTCACTTCTTTGGGAGGCAAGTTTTCAGAAAGTTTGGTGAAATTACGAATATCCACAAACATGCTACTAATATCAATCCGTTTACCGCCCGCCGCCAAACGTGTTTTCTTCGTTTTAATTTCACTTAACACGGATTGTGACACCAGTTGAGACATATTTAATTCTAGGTTACGTAGATTTTTTTCTTCCACAATACGCCAATAATACTCTGCCGTAATAAAGGAAATAACCCCCACAGCAAGCGGCGTAACAAAAGGGTAGATGATGTTAAACGCCTTAGGCATAAAACACGCAAACAACGTATATAAAGACAGACTCGTTAAACTTAGAATAAACGGAAACACAGGCTTGCGAATCAATAAACGAGGCAGAAATCCCATCATAAACAAAACACCCATGGCTAAGAAAAGATGCCACTGAGGGGCTTTGTAAAGGGTTTGTTCTTGTTGAATGTTGTCAATGGCAGTGGCGACAACATCCGCTTCCAAGTGCTTTTCATGCAAGACCGTACGCTGTGTTAATGCCCCAATAGACGTTAAATTGGTCAACACCACTGTGCGTCCTTTAAATTGAGACATTACCGCAGGGTCATAATGACGATATAACGTCATGATATCTATCACAGGGCGTGTTGAAAACACATCGCCATAAAAATAACCACTATTCTTAGACCATCTCAGCATAATACGCCCGTGATCATCCGCCTTGATTTGAAAAGACTTTGTTTTATCAATACGATTCGGAATCACCGTAATCAGCTTTCCTTCATGGAAGGGGATTTGCTCTTTCGTTTCTAGCCATGTGGCATTACTTGTATGACTTTGCCCATTGAAACGTTGCATTAAGCCTGAAATCGCCATACTGGGCGTGGGAGACGATCCTTGCCTCAGAAACGAAAACGGATTAAAATCCGCTGAAGAATAGACGAGCGGGAAATAAAGATCATCAATATTCTTGCTGTTAGACGCCTCTTCACTCAAGCCGCCTTGCCCGTAAATACCCACACGTTCGTCGCCTAAATAGCGATCGCCTTCTAATAACTTCGCCACAGGAAAGCCTTGTGTAATTTTAAGCTTGCCTGTCTTCCAGCTTTGCCATTTGGTGTTGTAGGTATGCCCTGGTGCTAGGGCGAATACCACATTAGGAATCTGTAAAACTTGTAAATCTTTGAGCAAGCTTTTATAAAAATGATCGTTTAAAGAGGGGGCATTAAATCGTTTTTTTAAAAAATCCGTCGCTCGATCGTCCACGCCTACAATAAGGGTGTCTTCATTGAGTGATGCTTCGGTTTTTTGTTGCCATTTCATATATTGACGTAAGGCTTCGTATTCCGCTGAAGGCAAGGCATAGACCAGTATAATCATTAATACCAATAAAGCCCCCCCTAAAAAAATCTGAGATTTGAGCGTGATTAACCATGTTTTAAGGGAGTCGTTAATTTGCACAATACATACCTTATACCAATTAAACGAATAAATAGCGTCTGGCGTCTTCGTTGTTGCTCGGGTTCTCGATGTGCTTATGGTCGTTTGTGTACACCTCACACATCTGCGAGTCTAGGCTCCTAGAATCCACCTAGTCGCTTTTCAAGCGTTTAAATGGTATTAGTCGTAGATCATAAAGACGTCTTCAAGATATCGACCTTTGAGGTCATTTCTGAAGCCCCTTCCTCCTCATAATGGAAAGACTAAACAAATCAGCAATTATTCGATACAATAGAAACAGATGGAGGTTTAATCACGAATGAATGTCGTTATTTTATGTTAGACACCTACCTTGTTGCCAATATCAAAGACGCCGGCCTCATCCGTTGGGAATATACGGGGCATCCTTTACACGTCTATATCGCCCCGTTTCAATGGTATCAAAAAGAAAAACAAGACAACGCCAAACATTATGAGCAAATGATTTGGCAAGGCTTTGAACTGTGGTCACGGCTTTCAGGGGGGGTGATGACCTTTCATCGTGTCGCCACCTTACATGAGTCTCAAATCAACGTCGTGTGGCGACGGGTTGACCGAAAAAGCCTCGGGCATTGCGAGTATACGTGGGATCCCAAAGGACGCATCTATTCCGCTGAAATCTCGATTGGTTTAACCGACGGGAGCGTCCATAATTATTATGACAATCCTGAAGAAGTCAAACGCACGATTTTACATGAAATCGGGCATGCCTTAGGGCTAGGGCATAGCAACCATGTACGAGACATCATGTACCCCACGCATCAAATCGGGGTCAATCAAATTTCCATGCGAGATGTTGAAACGTTACGCTGGCTTTATAAATTGCCTGCAGGCTTTGATTATTTAAGCGAAGCCCAACGACTGGGCATGCCCATGGAATCCCGCATTGATGAGGTGGTGGAAGCGATGTACTTGACGCCGTCTTATTCGGCGACGTCTCAAAGTAGTGAAGCGTCTAAGTTTACCAGTGTGTTAGAAGACGTTCAATCAGGGGCCAAAGGCTTAGATATTCAAGCACAACAAGACTTACTCACCCAAAAGGGACGCTACCTCATGGCAACCAGCTTGATTCAGGTGGAACCCTTGTCTATCGTTCCGCCTCCTGCGTTTGGCGGTTTACCCCAAAAATCCACACCGTTGTGGATTCCGCCGAAAAAGCGTCCCTAAAAAAGAAAAAAAACCTGTAGCGAAATAAATCTACTACAGGGGGACATAGGCATATCATAGGGAGGAGAAAAGAGAGGGAGGGAAAACTTGTTTTAGCAGGGGTTGAAGCCGTTTGGCTTGGGGGGTTCAGAGGTTTCGGTTTCCTATTTTAGATAGGGGTACAGAGCCTCCGTTGACGAGAAGTGGAGGTCTGTACGACGTGCAAAGACAGAACAGCAATGGGTGGCGTAGCCAAAGAAGAAAGAAGGTGATTGCACGAATCCGAAAACTGAACATTGGAACATTAAATTGAAGGAGGGTATTTTCTTGAAGAGGAGGGAAGGTGGTTGGTGATTCGCTTGCGTTGCTTGCGTCTCACACACTAATAAAGGCAAGCAGGGGGCAAAAATTGCGTGATTGTAACGCTTTGTAAATGCCTGTTTTTTAAACGATTAAAAAAGCCTTATTTTTTAAGATTTGATGCCCCCCCTCTAAGCTAGGGAGTGCCTTGCATTTTTAGAGACAGGCGTCGATAAGCACAACACCGTCTTTCTTAAAAAAGAAAAGGTTTCTACAAATGCGTTTAAGGTCTTGGTCGGCATTGATGACATTTATCGCTCTACTTGCCTTACCCCCACTCACAGGGGCAGCCGTGCCGTATCGTCCCACACCAAACACGCCTGCTTACTTGCAATTTAAAGCCTACAATCAACCAGCGGGCTTTGTCGAACAGGACTTGTGGTGGATTGAAGAAGAACACCTGCGTCGCACGCACCCCCTCATTGCCCCCGATTTTTCAGGCTATGTGTATGGCGAAGTCCTCTTTCTGCCCGATGTACGCCAAACCTTTAGCACCTTGTATTGGGTGCCTTTGCCGAAACTGCCCTTTGTGCGTGCTTCGGTGGATTTAAGTCCCCCCGTCTCTCAAAATACGCAGGATCCTCGAAGCTACCTAAGCTACTTCGATGAAGAAGCCATGCTACAACGACGCACTGCTATTCTTAAAGTCAATCAAGGGGAACAAAAAAACTTTTCCTTTGAAACACTCACCCCTGTGGATTGGTCGGCCAATAGTCAACGGCTCTTATTTAAACGTCGAGCAGGCTTGCTCTATACAGGCTTACGAGCCAGTGATGTGCTGGTGTGGGATGCAAAAAAGGGCAGTGTTTCCCTGTATCAAGAACTCACCCGAGCTTTAGAATATCACTTTATTACGCTTGGCAAGGGACAGCAGATGAACCCCCGTATCCCCAAAATGGCGTGGGATATTGAACCCCTCGGCTGGAAAGAAGGTTCTAACGATGTGTTTTACTGGCGAGCGTGGGCGTACACGAATTACCCTGAAAAAACGCGGTATCCGTTGGGCTTGTGGCGTTATAATGTGGCGTTGGAAGAAACGGTTTTAGTCAATGCCGATGAGTTCCGAATCCCAGCGGATGTGGCACAAAACGGCTTTGTGCCGACCCTAGAAACCGCTCATTACCCGAAAGCCTATCAAAAAAAGCTGAAGGGGAATGACGCCCAAAAAATGAAGCGTCCCAAACAGCGACAAATCTTTTTTTAGTGCTATAATAGTTGAGCTTTCTATAAAATAAAGAGACTCGCCTGCTCATGTACGCCCCTGCCTTACCGCCCTTGACCCCCAAAACACGCCCGCAAAACGGATCGCCCGCTAACGTTGCAACTCAAGCGTATGCGTCTTACGACAATGTGCAAGACATTCCCACGAATTACATGAGGCGTCAAAGTAGGCTAAAACGTTTGTTTGGTCGTTTAAGCTTGATTAACGTGGTGTTGATTTTTGCCTTCTTGATGATTTTAGGCACGGTTTATGCGTGGAAGGTGGCGGTCAGTTCTCGGTTGGATGCTCAAACCCAAGCCGCCAAAGTCTTGTACGAAGAAAATATGAACTTAGAAGTGGAACTCAATCAATTGCGTTCTTTTCAAAATATCCAAAACCAAATCGCCAAAGTCCCGCATTTGGTGGCGGCCAAAGAAAAATATCAAGTACAATCGACGCAAGAAGATTGGGATCAACCCATTTTACTTGGGCAAAAAAAGGTCACACGTCACCCCAAATACATGCCTTTGGCAGGTTTTTAAAGGATATTTTCACCCTACCCCTTACAAATAACTCTCTATGTCCCTCTATTATTTATTGTGAAAGATAAACGCATGTCCCCCTTACTTTTAACGGCTTCTTCTTTAAAGCCTCTGTCTTATTCACCGCCGTCGCCTCAAGAAAATCGACAAATTCCTGCTTCACCTGCGTCGAAGTCAAAACAAGCAAATGCCTTGCCCAAGGTAATGATGCTAGGCTTAGGGGCTTTATTGCTGGCACATAGCCCTGAACTCTTGATTAAAACTGCCAAAGGCATTGCGGGATTCGATGCCTTGGTGTTTCGTGGAAATCTAAGCCATTGGCTAACGCTGGGGCAGTTTTCAGGCTTTAAGGGTATGTCTGACTATTTGGATCACGTGGTTAAAACGGATCATCATGCCACGTCTTCACGCACGCAGGCCTTTCTTCATGCAGGCACCCACGCCGTGTGGAATCACCGCATTGCCCATTGGCTAGATAAAAACAACTTTAAAGCGGCGGCTCGTTGGTACATGGAACGAAGCAAGCGGTTGACAGGCATTGAAATCCACCCTGGAGCCAAGCTCGGGCAACGGGTAACTTTTGACCACTTTGGCACCGTAATTGGGCAAACCGCCGAAGTCGGCAATGACGTTCACTTTGTCGGTGGCGTGGTACTCGGGGGGAATCCGAAAAAAGGGGAGTTTCCGAGACATCCGATTGTGGGCAATAACATCATGTTTGGCTTTTGTGCCAAAGTCGTCGGTAGAATTACGATTAAAGATGGCTGTAAGGTCGGACTTCATGCCACTTTGTTTAAAGATCTACCGCCTGATACCACAACCGTAGGCTTCAATGGAATCATTCGTTGGAAAGGGCAACACCTGAATAAACGCTACGACATTAAAGATGTACTAGCCCTTGAGCAAGAGGATAAACTCGACTCAATCACAAAAAAAACTACAAGCCCTTGAGCCTGTCCGCAGGGGAAACAATCGATGTGACCCGCAAGCCAAAGTTGTCTTCAATAACCACCACTTCCCCACGAGCAATTAACTTGCCGTTGGCGTACAAATCGACGGCTTCACCCGCCACACGATCCAGCTCCACCACAGACCCTCGGGTGAGTTCGAGAATATTTTTAATGCTTAAATGCGTACGCCCGAGTTCAACGTGCAAGTTCAGGTTAATATCCATCAACAAGCTCATGTTTTCTTGTTGATCCCCCTGTAGAGAAGGGGTATTCACATCAAAGGCACCGTAATGAATAGGCTGAACATTCGTGGCGGCATTCGGTGTTCTCGGGGCAGAAGTCCCTGTACTACCGCCTGTATTACCGCCTGTGTAAGCCCCTGCCAACGTGCCATTCTGCTGAATGCCTGTCGTTGCCGAAGAGAGAATGCCTCCATAAGGAATAGACGGGGCAGACCCTGCCTGCTGGACGCCTGCTTGACCCACGCCTTGTTCTTCGGCAACAGCACCCACTGCGGCGTAAACAGGCGTTTGGGCATCGATGCCTTGTACGACATCTGCCAGCCCTGTAGGAGAGGCGGTTGTCGTTGCGACATCTTTGGTCGGGGTCACGGTGCTTGCCGTTCCTTGGGTGGGATTCAGTAAAGCCACCAAGCGTTCCGCAAACGATTCAGACAATAAGGCGACAAAATCAATACGTTCATTTAGCCCCGCATGGTCATTCAACAACCACGTGCCTTGTACCGAATAAAAGGGTGCCACTTGAAACGGCTTGGTATAATTAATGAGGTTTTCATTGTTTTGAATATGGGCTTCCGTGTGTGCCATGGCTAAAGGCGACTTCAGTTGCGAATTCACCCCTTGCACCGCCCCACTAATCATTTGGTTTAAGGCTTCCCCTAAGGCAGACACTTGCATATCGCTCAAAGGGTCATCGGTCGGCACACCTGCCCCACCGAGCATTAAATCGGCTAAAATAAGCCCTTGCTTACTTTTTAGGAACAAGACAATCGGTTCTGCCGTATTGCCTTTAAGCTGACTTAAACCAATAACAGGGTTTTCTGTTTCAAAACGTTCAGGTAAATCAAGCCATTGGGCATTTAAAACATTATTAAAAGATTGAAGTTCTAAATCAACCCCCATCATCATACCCATGCCTTTGGCACCTTTGTCAAAAAAAGTATTCAACAGTTGATTTAAATCGGAGCTTTGGTTGGAATCAAGTGCCATCATCATCATGGAACGGTGTCCTTCTAAGTTAAAAATTACTAAAAAGAGGTTTTGGAATACGGTATTTAAAAGACTTCGCTTAAAAGACTTGGCTTAAAAAACAGTCGGATACAAGTCATCTTCAAGGGCATCCCCGCTAGATGTGTCTAGGGCAAAGCCTTTCAGTGCCTGCGGTTCAGGCACTTTGTTTTGGAGACACACCGCCATATTGTGACGAAGTACCCCCGGTTGACAGAAAAATTTGGGTTTGTGGTTAATACACATAAGCAAATCGTTGCCAGCAATACGGTCTAAACGAACCACATCGCCTTGCTTCAACTCAAGCACTTTCGCCACACTCATGCGAGTCCCCCCCACCAAGACGGCTAAAGGCACTTGGGCATAATACATTTTTTCAAGCAATTCATCCTCAAAGGTCGGCATTTCTTCGTTGTCTTCGTTGTCTTTCGTACTAAACAAATGCGACGAACTCAAGGATTCGATATACTTTTCAAGCATCGGGTAAGGATAGCACAGACTAATAAGTCCTGAATCTTGATTGCCCACCGTGACTTCAAGCGTCACGGCAGCGACGATTTCTCCTGGTGGCGTAATTTGAATGAGATGATAACTTTCTTCTAAGGCTTTTAAGGCATATTTAACAGGGGCAATGCCCTTCCAGCTTTCATTGAGATTTTTAAGCAACTTTGCAAAGGTTCTTTGCATGATGTTGGATTCAATATCACTTAAATCACGAGGCTTTCCACGCCCCCCCCCAGCACCACCCAACATGCGATCAATCACGCACATGGTAATTTCATGGCTGACGCCCAACAACATTTGCCCTGAAAACGGAGGCCCTTCCACAATGCCGACTGAAATGGGGCGAGGCATCGAACGCACCAGCTCATTATAGGTGAGTTGATCCACCGAAACCACATCAATTTCAACGTTCGTTCTTAAAAACGACGTAAACAACAACCCTGTATTTCGAGCAAACGATTCGTGGATGGTTTCTAAGGCACGCAACTGATCTTTAGAAAATTTGTCAGGGCGTTTGAAGTTATAAATTTTGTAATTTTTTTCTTTTTCCGCATTCACCATGTCTAGAATGGTGGGACGATAAGGCTTATCCCCCCCCGATTGCAGGGGGTCTTCTTGAGAAAGAACGGCTCCCCCGTCCGAACTGCCTTGTGTCACAGGCTTAGCAATAGGCGCCGTTGAAATGGTCGAAAGTAAGCTGTCGATTTCGTCTTGTGAAAGCACCATCATCATCATCATGTACGGCGTTGTCCTTTTAAATGTAAATGTCGTGTTCTCAATGCACGCTTGCAACCAAGCTCAAACACGTTTAACGTTGAATGATAAAGTCTTGCAAGTTAATGCGTTGTACCGTATACCCATGATTACTCAATACGGCATTCATCTCGCTGACGAGTTCGTCTTTAAAATCTTCTTGCCCTTCAAGGGTGGCGATTTGTTGAGCATTACGCTTCATTAAAGCGGTATTGACAATATCTCTTAAAGTCGGTACATAAGAATCCATTTTTTTGACAAAGGCTTCGTTACACGCTACCGCAGGATCTTCCGCCGCGCCTTTACCTTCACCCCCTTCGCCTCCTTCGGCTTTTTCTTCAGGCTTGCCTTCTTTGCCAGCTTCTTCAACAGGGGCATTACAATCTTCACCTTCAGGCACGGCAACCGCTAAACTCATTTTGGCTTTTAAGAATTGCGTACTTTTACTGGCTTGGCTGGTTTTAAGACTTACGATAAACTCTTCCATCGGCAGATTCATCCCCATGCTAGGGGTTTTAGGGGCTTCAGGTTTTTTACCTTCTTCACCTTCCTTGCCTTCAGGCTTTTCGCCTTCTTCGCCTTCTTCTGTCGCTTCAGCAGGCAGGGCTTTTTGAATCATCGGCACCAATAGCGTTGGCCCTAAAAAATAAAGCGTTGCGGCAGACCCTACGACACTGGCAATTAACATCACGGCGGCTAAAATAATCGTTTGAAACATGGTAAGTCCTTTAGAAAGTTGAAAAGAGTAATCGTCCTTTTGGCTTGGGGTGGGAGAGCTTTCTTCAGAAGGAGCCGATTCTTCCACTTTAGCAAGGGGTTTTGAAGATTTAGGTTTTATGGGTTTTGCCATCATCAGGGGCATCCTTTATTCAAGAGGCAATTCTCTCTCTACTTATTTTTTTAATCAATTTAAATACATGAAACATAGGGTATATCTTTAGCTTAACGAATAAAAAGGGGCGACTTTCTAAAAAACGTCGATATTTCCACCAAGCGGTTTAGAGATTAAAACGACCATCTTAGGACATACGCCGTCATTGCGAGCGTAGCGTGGCAATCTGTAGAAATCCTGCAAGTAGGACACAGATTGCTTCACATACGTTCGCAATGACATAAGTCGTTTTCGATTATTTAAGCTTTCCACACACTAATGAGGGTCGCCACTGCCCACAAGGTGAAGGTCACCGCCGTCCACTGATGCGTGGCGGTGTTGGCATAGCTTGGCGAATACGCATGAGCAATCGCCAAACTTTTGTAGTTCGACGCATGTGGACGTTGGGTATTATAAGGCATCGGCGGATACTGTAATTGATTGGGTTGAAACATGGTGTATCGATCTTTCTTCGTTTAAACGGTATTAGTAGTGGAGTAAGGCTTCTGGTTGGGGTAAACGCCCTGCGACGTTTTCATACGCAGGCAAATAGGCTTCTAAATCACGACGTAACGCTTGCGGATGCACCTGCTTCCACACGCCTTGCAAACCTTCTTGAATCATCTTGCGTAACTGGGCATCGGCGTGGTTGTGGCGTTCAAAGTGTTCGAGTAAAGGCATCCACACGGCACGGGTGCTTGCCCATGCGTAAAGGCTCACAAGAAAAGACGCTCCCGCCAGTTCAGGGGTCAAGACGCCTTTTAAAGCCAGCAGTACCGCCACCGCATTGATGAAACTCGCCACGGGCAAGAACTGTTGCACGCTTTTAAATAAAGTATTGAGCAATAAGGCGTCTTCCGCTTGAAAGGCGAGTTCTTGCGTTTGGCAAAATTGACGCAAGTCGCCTTCGCTTTTCGCATCCAAGAGATAGTTGACACAGGTTTTCAAATACGTATGACTATAATTCAAGCGAGGCAAATGCTTTTCAAGTGCGACTAAACCATTTTTACGAGCAAAAGTCGCCGTGTATTCCAACTCATCAATGGCATCTAAAATGCGTTGGCTCGAAGGGGTCGTGTCGTCGTAGACGTCTAAACTTTGCCAGAGTGTTTCGCCTTCTAAAGCGGTATTGGGGGTGAAGAATCCCCATAAGGGCAGGGCAATGAGGACGCTTGCTAAAACAGCCGTTTCTAAAAGGCTTAAGCCCAAGACCAACGGAGCCACCGCAATACTGCCAGCGGTCATCAATAGTATCGGTAGGGTCACATCCTGACGGCGTCTCAGCGTAAAAGCGGATTGAATCATATACAAGGTCTCTCTCTATTCATCCAATAAACTTGTCATCTAGGGTCAGTATGACGTTTTCGTCGGGTGGATTCATCCTGCAAGGGGACTAGATCTTGAGGCGGATCGCTTTTGTAACGGAATGTTACCGTTAGGCATTTCTTAAGCAATGGTTTTCTTTATTACCTCAGAGATATTTTGTAAATTGATGTAGCATGTTAATTTTGAGAGAGAGAGACTTAAATCATGAATTCAATCAACATTGGACTACCCATCGTTGGAAAGCCTTTTATCCCTAGACCACTTTCGGCTAGTAGCAATTCAAGTGCTACGATTATTCGTGGAAAAATCTCCACGCAAGCCAAGAACTTCATTGGGCGTCCCCCTATCAATATCTGGGGTCCTGCTCCCTCTCCATTTCGCCCTCGTGTTAGACAACCAGACGGTGTAAATGCACTTGTCGGCAATAAAGATTTTGCGACGTTGACCACCGCTCTTGGTGCCGCTGGTTTGGTTGATGCTGTAAAAAAACTAGACATCAAGAACCCCATAACGGTTCTTGCCCCTACGAACGCAGCATTTGGGAAATTAGATCCTAAGCTGCTTCAATCTTTACTCAAGCCTGGAAACGTAGCGTTTTTACAACAAGTCTTACAATACCATGTTAGCGACATGAAGTCCCCTGCGGCTCGACAAGTAGGGACCTTTGGATTTGATTCTTTGCTCAGTAATAATCAGGATGATACCTTAACTACTACGAATGCCAATGGTAAGATTACCTTAAGAAATGGTGCTCAAAAAATCAATGGTGCTACACCTATTATCGCTGCAAACGGTAGTACTATTATTCCTGTAGATCAAGTACTCATTCCACCAGAGTTTGATGTGGATGCTCTCAATGCGGACAAAAAAAGTGCCGTTTCCTTTGTGAGTACCAATAAAAATACAGCGACCTTATTTGCTGCGATTAAAGCAGCTGATTTGGGTGGAGCGGTAGCAGATCTTGAAAAATCTAAGAAACCCGTCACGATTTTAGCGCCTAGTGAAGCCGCTTTTAAGAAATTGGATCCTAAATTGTTGGGAGCCTTACTCAAGCCTGGAAACAAAGGCGTACTCCAAAAGATTCTTCAGTATCACGTTAGCATCGCAAAAACCCCAAATGGTGGATTCGATTCACTTTTGGACAACAAAGATGACCAAACCCAAATTGCAACTGCAAAAAACGGTCAAGCCGTTATCGTCAATGGACGTCAAGTAATTAAGGGTTCTAACACGGTCGAAATGGCTAATGGCTCCAAAATCATTACGGTTGATGAAGTCTTGATTCCTCCTGGTTTGGATGTGTCTAGCTTGTTGAGCTAGCACAACGACGACATCTATATTTGAAAAATCCACAACTTTGTCTGAGTTGGGGATTTTTCCATGTGGGCTTAATGTAAAAACGGATCGTTTTGTAACGGAATGTTACCGTTAGGCATTTCTTAAGCAATGGTTTTCTTTATTACCTCAGAGATATTTTGTAAATTGATGTAGCATGTTAATTTTGAGAGAGAGAGACTTAAATCATGAATTCAATCAGTATCGGACTACCCATCGTCGGGCAAACTTCTAGCCCTCGCCAAGCTCCAACCAATAACCAACCTACGACCAATAGCAACGACAGTTTTGTCATTAACCGTGGTAAAATTCCCACGCAAGCCAAGGGTTTTATCGCCAAGTACGACACCAACAAAGACGGCGTGTTGAACTTTCAAGAATACCAGCAAGCAGGCACCCTCACCGATGGCATGAAATCCACCGTGTCGAGTCCTGAACTGGCGAAAGCCTTGTTTGCCATGTATGCAGGCCCCAGTGGCACGCTCAACGCTGCGGAATGGGCAAGAACCACTGTGCAGTTTGATGATGATATGGACGGTACAATCACGCAAGCCGAACTTGATAAGAATGTAGAACTCCGCCAAGAGCAGTTAAAAGTCGATCCCGAGCTTGCTATTATGAGAAATTATATTGGAGCGATCTACACGGGAGACACTAGGTTTGGACTCGCCCATTCTTTACTTCCTTCTGGCAAGGGAGATCCCGAAGTTGCCCAAGCGTTGAGTCAACACTCAACACTAAAAGCTACTTCCACAGGGGAATTAGGCGAAACCAAGAAAGCCAATTGGGACAAACTGACGGCCTTAAGTCAACAGTATTACCCAGAAGAAGAAAATAGTTCTTGGAATGACTTAGAGACCGTTCTTGATTTAAAAGCCAATTATGTGGACACAATAATAAAGGCTCATAAATTTCCTAAGCAAGGGAATAAGCTTGCTAAGGATCCTAGTGTCTTTCAAAACGCAGTAGATGATTTGTATATACAAGAATTAAGAGCTTACAGTAATATTGCAACCCTACCAGGGACTATCACCTCACTTCGAAAACAACTTAGTGCCTTGCCTGCTACTCATCCTGACCGACCAAACATAGAAGAGGAGATTCTTGCTGGGCAAAAAATGTTACAACAATCAAAAGATGATTTGGCTGAAATACAAATTTCAAAACAAAAAGGGTTTTTAAATCAGCCACCAAGTGTAAATTTGCAAAAAATGCTCACACAACTATACAGCGTCCCTCTAGGAACAGGGTCTGTTGCAATAGACTGGGGTGTCATGAATAACTTAGTGAAGGAGCTAGAAGTCGCTAACGCTATAGACTATACCGCTTCTGATAATGAAATTAAAAAAAGCTTCGCCAAAGTGCCTCAACGCATGGAAGCCTTATACAAAAAGAATATGTATGCCTTAGGTACACCTGGTTCACCAGCACCCAAGTCGATTGAAGCCTTTGATCCTAAAGCATGGGGCAACAAGCCACAATTCATTCCTTTTGGAAGCTTTTCAAGCAACGCCTAAGGCTAATCGGTTTTAGCTTCATGCAATCGTAATTCTAGTGGGCTTCTTAAAAGAAGCCCACTACTGTATTCGAGCGAAAAAGAGTGACTTTTCAAGAAAGACTAGTCTAAAACATGCATTCTTTGCTACAATAGACAATAGAAGGCACAGAAAAAGTCCCATTCGGCGAATCTTCTGTGTCAAAACAAGCCGTTTTTTCGTTATGTAGTCCGTCTACACGCCTCAAAAGCCGTTTGTTTTTCCTTGAATCTTCATCCGACTTGAACATTCTCTGTGCCTTCTACATAGTCCGTATTGTGATGTTATAAGAGAGTCCCCCTATGCCCAGTCTTTCACGTTCTGCTCGTTTCTTTGTGGCGTTTTTTGCCTTTGCTATGATGCTGAACGTCCCGGCCTTTGCAGCAACGCCTCAAGGGCTTTACGAAGAAGTGTGGCGTATCGTCAACAGTCGCTATGTTGATGAGACCAAGAATCATCAAGATTGGCGGATTTGGCGTCACCGTTATGACGAGCAACTCAAAACCAAAGAAGATGCCTATATCGCCATTGAAACCATGACCGCAAGCCTAGGCGATCGCTACACACGCTTCTTGCAACCCGACGAATTCGGCGAAGAAACCCGCAACATTCAAGCCAAATTGTTCGGCATTGGGGTGCAAATCGGCGTGAAAGACGATAAAATCGTCGTGATTGCTCCGATGGAAGGCACGCCTGCTGAAAAAGCAGGGCTGAAATCGGGCGATGAAATCATTAGTATCGACGGCAAGCCCACCAAGGGGCTTTCCATTAAAGACGGGGCCAAGCTCATTCGTGGGGACAAAGGCACTTATGTGAAAATCGGCGTCTTGCGTAGCGGTAAAGACATCGTTTACACCGTCATGCGAGACGAAATCGCCTTAAAATCCGTGAGCGTGACGGCTCCGTTTGAGTTGAAGGTGCCTCCCGAAGTGGGTTATGTGAAATTATCGACCTTTATGAGCAAGACGGCATCGGCAGAATTGAAAGAAGTCTTGATTAAATATGCCGACAAAAAAGCCTTGATCTTAGACTTACGCTCCAACCCTGGAGGCTTACTCACCAATGCGATTTTTATCGCCGATTTCTTCTTGAAAGGCGGCGGCATTGTCTCCACCGTCGACCGTAACGGCTACAAAGTCATTACCCGAGCCACCTCGGATCAATTAAGCAACCAGCCCTTGGTTGTCTTGATCGACGAAGGGTCTGCCAGTGCCAGCGAGATCTTGGCAGGGGCGTTGAAAGATCATCAAAGAGCGGTTTTAGTTGGCAAAAAAAGCTTTGGCAAGGGACTTGTGCAAGAAATCAATCCCTTGAGCGACGGTGCAGGCTTTAACGTCACCAGCCAACGCTACTTAACCCCCAACGACACCGATATTCACAAAAAAGGCATCACGCCTGATTATGAAGTCAGCTTCAAAAAAGAAGACGTCGATGCTAAGTGGGATCCCCAATTCGCCAAAGCCTTAGACGTCGTTGAGCAGGATTTTCATATTAGCTTGACGGATGTGCCTATCAAACCTGAGCCAACGGCTAAAATCACGCCTGAAGCGAAAGCTTCAGCGGTGAAACCGAGCCAAAATACTTCAAATAGTGCTGTTCCCACGCCCACGCAGCCTAGTTCACTAGAAACGAAACCAGACGTTCCTAAAGAATCTTTAGAAGAGAATGAATAGCGGTCAAAAAGGAAGCAAACGCCCATGGCAAAGATACTCGTTGTAGATGACAACCCAGCCATCGTTGAATTGGTTAAAATCAACCTTGAAATGCAGGCACACGAAGTGCTAACCGCCCCTGACGGCTTGCAAGGTTTTGCGATCGCTCAGCAAGAATTGCCGCATCTCATCGTACTCGATTTAATGATGCCGAATGTCGATGGTTACACGGTGTGCCAGCGTTTACGCAAGCATGCCGATTTAAAGGAAACCCCTGTCTTGATGCTCACCGCCTTGGGTGACATGGACGATAAGCTCAAAGGCTTTGATTCGGGTGCGGACGATTACTTGGTCAAGCCCTTTGAAATCCCTGAATTGTTGGTTCGCGTCAGGGCTTTGTTGCGTCGCACGAAAGCCGCCATGCCGTCGAGTGCCGCTCAAGAACTTTTATCCATTGGGCATTTTACCCTTATTTCGGACAGCCTTGAAGTCAAGGTGCAAGAAACAATCGTCAAGCTCACCCCGACCGAGTATGAGATTTTGAATGCCTTGATTCAAAATCACGGGCAGACGATCGCCCTTGGCAAGTTGTTGCAAGAAGTGTGGGGCTATAACCCTGACGATGATGTGGAAACCTTGCGTGTTCACATTCGCCACTTGCGGGTCAAGCTTGAAAAAATCTCGCCTGATTTGAAGTATATTGAAACGATTTACGGCGGCGGCTACCGCCTATGGCCCGAAGGCAAAGTATCTTAAAAGGTCTTAAGAAAGGGGTTTAGGCAATGGCGATCTATTCTTTGGAAGAAATCGGAGCCTTGCTCCAACAGCATCGCCATACCTTAGAAGAAGACTACAATGCATCCGCTTTTTTGTGTTTGGATCTTACGCACGACAGGAGCAAACCGAACACAGTGATATTGATTTGCTGGTCGAGTTTAAGGCGCCTGTGGGTTTGTTGAAACATGCCCAATTACAAGGATTTTTAGAATCTCTTTTTCAAAAGCATGTGGATTTAGGCACCTTCCGAGGCTTGAACCCTCGCATTAAAGCCCATATTGAACATGAGGTGATTCGTTTATGATGCCGAAACACTATTTAAATAAGGGTCTGGTAAACTTTAGCTAATTTTATGATAGGCTAAAGCATTATGACTACAGGCAAAAACAAGTATTATAAACAGTCGCACATTTCTGAACGTAAATTTCGGGAATTATTGCGGTGTTTTGCATTAGATTTAAACGCTAAAGAAA
>CANGYO010000023.1 GCA_947458095.1 Vampirovibrionales bacterium
TCCCCGCAAAACTGTTCGTTTCGTGAACAGCTTTGTTAAATCCGAAATTGACTTCAAAAACATTGTACGTCGATTGCTCTCGCTAAAAAACAATCGACCATTCTTTTTGTCTTAAATTTTCCACTATTGAGTTGTCAAGGAACCAGTTGTGTATTTTGAAGCGTTTTGCCTCTCAACAAAGCTATCATCACCCAAACGATTTCCTACGTCAACACTTAATTTTAAAAAACTTATTTTTTTATGACTTTTGTATGACAATTGAACGATTCTAATGTAACATTATAATCAACGTAGTAAAAAAAGGAGTTTTCATGATGCCACAAGAAAAAGCGTATTTTGCCGCAGGATGCTTTTGGGGAGTAGAGGCTATTTTTGCAGGTGTCGAAGGTGTTTTAGAAACATCTGTGGGTTATATGAACGGCGAAACGCACGCCCCCACCTACCAAGACGTCTGCACAGGACGCACCCAACACGCCGAAGCCGTTGAGGTGATTTTTGACAACAAAACTGTTACATTTAATCAGTTGCTTTGGCTGTTTTGGCACTTGCATGACCCCACCCAATTGAACCGACAAGGTTTCGATGTGGGGACTCAATATCGTAGTGGGGTTTACACCACGACGGCTGAACAAGCAGAGATTGCTTTGAATAATAAAGCGTTCGCCCAAGCCTTGTTTAGCAAACCTATTGTGACCGAAATCTTGCCAGCGGAGACGTTTTGGAAGGCAGAAGCCTATCATCAACAATACTTGGCGAAAAACCCACACAGAGGGAGTTGTCATATTGTTTCTGATATAGACGCCGTCTTGAAATCGGCACCTATAGTATCCGCTATATAAAGCGCATGCAAAAAAAACCCTCAATAAGGAATTGAGGGGACGAATTAAGAGAGAGAGAAATAAGAGTATTTTCACCTGTCAATGTACATCGAAAGATGAATAAAAGCAAGCCCACTTTGCGAAAAAGTGGGCTTCTGTAACAATACGTTATATCTCAAAGGTACTATCCCTTTTTATACCAATTCTTAGATTGAAAAGCGACTATAGTGTTCGATAGATAAAACAGGCTATGAGGCTATTCTAGGAGCCTAGATTTTTTTGTGCGGGCGTGTAGACAGACCTACATAACCAAACAAAAAAATCGTAGCGACAACGAAGAGACCATAGACCGTTTTATCTATCGGATACTATAGGTGGATTCTAGGAGCCTAGACTCGCAGATGTGTGATTGTACATAAACGACCATAAGCACATCGAGAACCCGAGCGACAACGAAGACGTCAGACGCTATTTAATCTAAGAATTGGTATTACAATCCGATTAAGGACTGCATAATTTCTTCGCTTTCCCCAAGCAGTGGCGCGATATGTTCGCATAAGGCTTGTACGTCTTCATCGGTTTCTAGCCTGAAAAACATGCATAAGGCTTTGGGCAATAGATCGCAACTAATACGTTCAAACTCATAGTCCACTTGAATGACTAGCGCTAATAAATAATGAGCCAATGCGATGGCAAAAACGGCAGAATCGGTTTCATCTCCAGTGAGGACAGGTCTGTGATAGCGACTCATGACGGCTTGCATGACTTTAGGCAATTGCCAACGCTGAGCTAGTTCCGCCCCTAAGTCTACATGGGTAAAAGCGAGTACCGAATACTCAATTGGCAACGCTTGAGGGGCATATCGCCAGACCTTCTTTTTCGCTAAGGCATTATGCACCACCACATCACTAACCGCATCTTGCGTATGTAAGACCAAGACTCCAATATTGTGGAGCATGCCTGCACTGAAGATGTCGTCCGCTTCAGGCAGTTTGAAATGTTCTGCCAAATGCTTGGCAAAAAACGCCGTCATCAACGCATGTTGCCAAAATCCTTCTAAATCAAGCCCTTGCTTCTTTTTGCTCGTAGGATTGCCTTTTGAATCTAAAACGGGAGGCGAAAAAATCTGACAAATCGAAGCCCCTAAGACCAAGCCTCGAACGGCGTTATAGCCCAACATGGCAATCGAATGTTGAATACTGGTGACTTGGCGAGGGATGCCATACGCACTGGAATTAACCATACGAAGAATACGGGAGGTTAATCCAGGGTCGTAACTAATGAGATCTGCAATTTGCGAACTACTGGAAGTCGATTTGTTAAGTAGTTCCACCACTTGCGTGACCACTTGCGGCAACGCAGGAATATCCCTTACCCCTTTTAGAATCCGCTGTTTATTTGGTGGGGGGGGTGCTGGGTACCCCGAATTGTAATTTGTAGAAAAAGGTGTTGAAGTCATTTCGTCACACTCGATTCTAATTTTAACTTGTGTAGAGCTAGATACACCGTTCTTATCGTCATAATACCAATTCCCATTTTAAATAGCGTCTGACGTCTTCGTTGTCGCTACGATTCTCGATGTGCTTATGTACGTTTATGTACACCTCACACATCTGCGAGTCTAGGCTCCTAGAATCCGCCTATACGCTATTCAAACTGTGAACTGGTATAATAAACCTGTGCTTTAGGCTATTTCTAGTGTGACATATATTGATACAAAACGTCCTATTTTTAGTTGGATTTCGTTCTAACAGGGGGGACTCTCGCAAAGTGTCCCCATCGGTATCGAAGCCTCAAAATACAAGCGACGTAAACGGTTAAACAACGGATGCAACACACGGTCTAGGTCTTGACGCATCAATGGGTGAGGCATCTGCCAGACGGTTTCCAGTTGCAAGAGTTCCGTATTGAAGTGAAACGCCACAGGCGGACTCGTGAGCAATATCGTATTTTCAAGACAGCCAAAAGGACAGTGCATGGGGCGTTGAAGCACATCCACCCCTTGTTTTAAGAAGTTTTGATGCGTCCGTAAGTCGACAATTAAGCACGTGGGTCTGTATTTTTCATACAAGTAATCAAACATAGACGCTTGCAAAACAGGATGAATATGCTGGCTTAAAACGCCTTGCGATTCAAGGTAGGTTCTCAAGCGTTCTTGATCTCGTTTATTATGGGCAACAATTAAGACTTTAAAGTGTCGTTGCCACGCTTGTAAGGTAGGTTCAATTTTACGTTCTTGAATGCTTAACTCGTTATTAAGTTGAGAACGTGTGATTTTCTGAACGCTCGTTTTTTTTAGAATCAAACGTAAAATAGGTAATTCTAAGGGTGTTCGTATGCCGTTTTTACCTAGCACGGAACAGCATCCTAAAACAGAAATACCACTTTTTTCTAAGGTGTCTAGCGTTTTAGGGCCAATATGTTGCCCTTCTTTTAGCAGTAATACGTTTTTGGTGGGGTGGTACACATCCCGATTGGCAACCACAACGACATCTAATGTAGGGGGTTCTTCCGTTTCGATTACAATAGGGCGTTTGATGCCCAATAATTCGGCAAAAGGTTGTAACCATTGAGTGAAAGGCGTAGGCTTTGGCATGACGTTTCCCTTATTGAAATTGGTTTGAAATTGGTGTGTGTGTGAAGCATTTATCCTAAATGAAAAACCTTAGAAATAAAACTTGTGAGACAAGAATGTTCTTGCTATGCTATGTTCTAGTGTGTGATATTGTCTACGTTACTGTTAGTTTAGTCCATTATATAATGTAGAACTAGCTTCTAAGAGTCTACATCTTCGGATGAATACACGAATACTGACAATCGCTTCACCTTAAATTAAACCTGTTCATTGAGAATTAAAACTGGAGTCCCCATGACCACTTCTTCCCCTAATCTATTACAAGGCCGACGTGTGGCTCGGAAATTTGCCTTATTGGCGTTGTACCAACTTGAAGCCAGTCGTGGAAGCCTACCTGCTAAAGTGGCTGAATACAAAAGCCTCACCAGTTTGATTCGCTCTTCCGCTCAAACGCTTGTGCTTCACGCTCAAGATGATATTGAAGCCGCTGCTGATTTGTTTAAATCGGTGAGTGAACAAATTATGACGGCTGAATTTGAACATCCCACCAATTTAAACTCGTCTTTCGATGCCCCACAAGTAGCCGTGCCGTTGCCTAGTACGCAAGACACCCTGCATAGCTTAGACAAATGCTTGCTTGCCTGTGAATGGGTGTGGAATGTGTTGGCGGTTCCTCAAATGTTGGTGCATTTGGAAGACCAGCATGTGGAAGACTATGCTACGCACATGATTTCGTGCGTTTGTGAACATAACGATGCCCTCACTGAAAAGCTAGAAGCCTATACCGCCGATTGGAAGACGGATCGCCTCATTAAAATGGATCGCTTGATTCTAAAGTTAGCGTTGGCTGAAATTTTGTATGAAGATGATTTGGATTACGGCGTTTCGGTCAATGAAGCGGTCGAACTCGCCAAAGCCTATTCTTTGCCTGAAAGCTATAAGTTCATTAACGGTGTCTTGGGTAAAATCGTGCAAGATTTAAAGAATCCACCTGCTGAAGCAGCAGAAGCCTCCCCGCTTGAAGAAGAAGTTCGCATCACGGAAATCGAAGCGTAGTCATGTGGGGCAAATTATTGGCTAAAACGAATGCCTTGTTTGAGTCGTTTCGTCAAAGTGACGCTATAGACACGGGGCAAGCGTATTTTGAAGATCGCTTAGAAACGCTTGAAGAAGCCTTGTTTCGTGCGGATGTCGACGGAGCCAGCATCCACGTGGTGCTAGAAGCGTTAAGGGCTAAAAGCCCTTCGCTCAAGAATGCGGAGCCACAAGCGTGGCAGTCTGTGATTATGGAAACCTTAGCTCCCTTACTCGAAACGTCCAAAGGTTTTAATCCCAATCAGCTTTTAGCGTCTCAAGATGTGCTGGTTCTGATGCTGTGTGGGGTTAATGGATCGGGCAAAACCACGACGCTGGCAAAACTCGCCCACGCCTTTCGGGAGCATCACGTTTTTGTCATCGGCACCGATACCTTTCGGGCCGCGGCGGATGCTCAACTCGTTTCGTGGTGTAATCGTGTGGGCGTGCCTTATTTCACCCAAGAAAACGGTAAGGGAAGTTCTCCTTCGGCGGTCGCCTTTCAAGGGATCGAAGAGGCTCTAAAACAACGGGATTCAGGGAAACGCAAAACGCTCATTTTGGTAGACACTTCTGGGCGTTTACATGTGGATGCCCCGCTCATGGAAGAGCTGGCGAAAGTCAAGCGTAGTCTATTGAAAGCGTTAGATGTTCATGGGGATTTACGTTATAGTTTGAAAAGTCTTTTGGTAATTGACGGCACGACAGGACGAAATGCCCTGCCACAAGTCAAGCAGTTTGACGAAGCCGTGCAAGTGGGGGGCTTGATCTGCACAAAGTTGGATGCATCTGCCAAAGGCGGTGCCTTGTTGTCGATTGCTCACCATACGCAGATTCCCACGATTTATGTCACCGCTGGCGAATCCGTCGACGCCTTGCATCTTTTTCAGGCAGAGGCTTATTTAAACTCGTTGATTAAAGGATAAACATTGCCCAGCTGATATAACGACCCTGCCACCACACTCAAGGGTTGAGCATAACCATTCGTGCTGGCGTGAGACTTCATCAAACGCTCCAGCATCCACCACGCCGTTTGCGGATCGCTCGCTGACCATAGGGGACGAGTCTGTAGTTCAGGCAAGGCGTCTCGCAAGGTTTGCCGTAAGACTTGGGGCGAATGAAACAAGTTAGCATCTTGCGAGATGGGGCAAGTCAACAAAACACCATAGGTACGATGGGCATTTTTGCGAAGGAGCTTTTCTAGGGCGTGAATGGGACGGTTATTCCGCAGAGAAAGCATCCAGTAAAGCCCGTGGTGCGGGAAGCTTTCATCCAGCCCAATGCTTAAGGCTTGCAAGCCGTCATCATTATGCGCCCCGTCTAATAATAGTGAGGCTTTGGCATTAAAGTCAAAACGGCCTTGCCAATGGCAGTGCTTTAAGGCGTTGCAAAAGGCTTTGGCATCACTCACGATGCCTTCACGCTGAAGCACGCTCAAAATCCCCAAGACGGTGGCAAGATTCTTCAACTGAAAATGCCCCAATAGTCCCAATTCCAAACGTTCACGACTCACCATATTACGGATGCGTTGCGTGCCGTTTTTAGTGAGAGCATCTTCCACAAGCAAGCTGTCATGCGTGGTTTCAATAATCGGTTCCACATGGTTGGCTTTGGCGATCTGGTAAATCACGTTGCGGGCTTCATCAGGCAGGTGAGGTCCTAAAACCAGCGGTACGCCTGCTCTTAAAATGCCTGCTTTTTCAGTGGCGATTTCTTCAAGCGTATCGCCAAGCCTGTCCATATGGTCATAAGCGATACTTGTAATCACGGTTAAAATGGGATTTGACACCACATTGGTCGCATCGAGCCTGCCGCCCAAGCCTGTTTCCAACACGGTGACATCGACATGTTGGTGCTTAAACACGTGAAACGCCAAAATCACCATGAACTCAAAATAGGTCGGCCATTCGGGATGCTCGGGCTTAAAGTCGCCAATCAATTGTTCCAGTCGCTTCCAGAGTTGATTGCCGTAGTTTTCAAACGCCTCTTCAGAAAGAGGCGTATTGTTGAGGCAAATACGTTCACGAGGGTGTATGAGATGCGGGCTATGAATGCTCCCCACGTTTAGACCTTGGCTCAACAGGCCAGCGGTCGTCATATGCGTGACGCTTCCCTTACCATTCGTGCCAGCCACATGAATGGTCGGTACCAGTTCCTGCGGATGCCCCAGCAGTTCAAGGATATTTAAGACAGGCTCAGTCCCCAGCCGTAAGCGTCCGATATTGAGGTGATTGAGTTTTTCAAGAAATGTCGGCATGAGGCAACTCTCAATGACTATTATATAGGAAGCTTTACGAAAGGGAGAAATGTCATTGCGAGTGTAACGAAGCAATCTGCTTCCCACTTGCGGTGTCTTTACAGATTGCCACGCTACGCTCGCAATGACGAAATCTATTTTCGCAGAGCTTTCTACAAATAGTTTAAAGGACTTTGCTCGTTTTGGCATCCTTTGAAAGAAGGCATTTGAAAAATTGGTGATTTGCATTCTACTTTTTTTTGTGGTTTGATACACTTTAATAGAATAGAAATGGGACTTAAACGTTGTGAGTCTCAATTCATTAAGCTCACCTTGCGTGTTTAGTTAAAAAGGTATTCTTTATATGATGAACGCATCGGATTCCCCCTCATCTCAATTTCCTTCAGCAGGCTTGCTTAAAGGCAAACGTGCCATTATTACAGGTGGGTCTCGTGGGATTGGCAAAGCCCTTTGTGATGTGTTTGCTCGTGAAGGGGCGTTGGTGGCGTTCAATTATAACAGTAACGATGAAGCTGCTCAAGACACGCTTCGCTTGATTGAAGCCCACGGCAGCAAAGGCAAAGCCTTTAAGGTTTCGGTGACGGATCGTGACGGTATTAAAAATATGGTGAAAGAACTCACCGAAGAATGGGGTGGGATTGATATTCTCATCAATAATGCCGCCATTAACAAGGCGGACAATTTTGTCACCACCACAGAAGCGTCTTGGCATAGTATTATTGACACCAACGTCAACGGCTTGTATTACATGACCAAACCCGTGTTGAAGCAAATGATGAAGCAACGCAAGGGCAGTATCGTCAACATCACCTCTATTGCGGCACAGCGTTGTATGCCGACGTCCGTGCATTATTCAACGTCTAAAGCAGCGGTGGTGGGCTTCACCAAGGGCTTGGCTCGTGAAGCGGTGGGTTTTGGCATTACCGTCAATGCGATCGCCGCAGGGATGTTCAACACCGACTTAGGGCATTCGTTGCCTGAAAAATTGCTAGGCATTTACACGGATTGGGTACCCAAAGGACGTTTGGGCAATCCTGAAGATTTGGCTGAGTTTGCCGTCTTCTTGGCATCGGATCGCAACACCTATATGCAGGGTGAGATTATCACCATCGACGGCGGAGCCACCGTTTAAGCATTGAGAGACTTCCATTAGGCGTATAGACGGTGTCACGGCGGTACTCGAATCCTCATGTAGTAAAACCTACACTGCGGTTCTGCGTTCCTCGTTCCTTGTCGCTACATCCTACTGAAAGCCTCTCAATGCTTAAACATGACCAAGGGAGAACCTATGTCTATGCACACTCCTAAAACGATGCACGCCGTGATCTTTCATGCCCCTTTAGATATTCGCTATGAAACGGTGGAGGTTCCCACGCCTCAAGCAGGTGAACTACTGGTGAAGGTGCATCATGCCTTAACGTGCGGAACGGATCTAAAATGCTATAAGCGTGGGCATCCTGTTTTGTTGAGGGCTTTGCCGAGTCCCTTTGGGCATGAGTTTGCGGGGATTGTCGTGAGCTTGGGTGAAGGTGTCACAGAATGGACGCTTGGTGATAGAGTGGTTTCCGCCAACTCCGCACCGTGTTACGACTGCTTTTATTGCGAAAAAAAACAGTACAATCTATGCGAACACTTAAAATTGTTGAACGGGGCGTATGCGGAATACATCATCATTCCTGAAAAAATAGCTCGCACTAATACGCACCGCCTGCCTGATGACTTACCCTTTGAGATCGCTGCTTTTACGGAGCCACTGGCGGTGGCGATCCGAGCCGTGCATGGCATTGGTATTCAAGCAGGAGACAATATACTCGTGTTAGGCTTAGGCCCGATTGGGCAATTGATCGTAAAAGTGGCGACGCTTTTGGGAGCAAACGTCACCGCAGTGGCTCGCACGCCGATGAAGCTTGATATGGCACGCTCCTTTGGGGGAGCGGTTCAAACGATTTCCATCGCCGAAGGCTTAAATGCTCACGCTTTGGTGCAAGACCATAGCCCACAAGGGCGTGGTTGGGATGCCGTGATTGAAGCCGTCGGCTTGCCTGAAACATGGGAAAAAGCGGTGCAATTGTGCCGACGTGGCGGGAAAGTGCATTGGTTTGCAGGGTGTGCAGGCGGAAGCACGATCGCCCTTGACACCAAGCGTGTGCATTATGATGAAATCACGCTGTATAGCTTGTTTCACCATACGCCAAGCGATGTAAAGCAGGCGTTTGACTTGCTCGCCAGTGGGCAGGTGGATCCTCGTCCATTAATTAGTGCCAACTTTGCTTTGGCGAATGTAGAAGAGGCGTTAAAGGGCATGGAAGCAGGGCGTTTTTTCAAGGCATCGATTTTGTGTTTTCCATAGCTACAATACTTAACTTGACAAAAAAAGTGTATCATATTAACTTTGCCTATGTGTAAAGATTCTTGCCTATGAGGTATTTGTAATGATCAATTTTAATTTTCTAAAATTTTTAGTGCTTACCCTTGCTTTTCTAACGGTTTACCCACTGCATAGTTTTGCAGAACTGCCTTCTCAAGTCAAATCGACAAACTCTTCTGAAAAAACATCCCCAGTATCTCTTTCCCAAAAAAGTCAACCTGTTATGATGGTTTTTGCAACAGCTCCCACAAGTGGGGAGTTACTGAAATTTGAACTCCCTGCGGGCTGGAAATTGGTGAATCAAGACTCAAGTAAAAACCAACTTTTATATGAGTTTGTTAAAGAAGGTCAAAAAGTTGAAGACTGGAGCGAGTTAATTACCATCAGTGTGTTTAAGGATTTTTCAGTTAAATGGGACGTTTTTAGAAATAACCTACTCACTTCCGTTGAAGCGAGTGCCAAGGCTAATGGAGGGACAGTACAAGGTTCTTTTTTCAACGAGTCTGATCGAAATGGTTTTTATAGTTGGCAACTTTCAGGTTCGGTTAAGTCGCATGGTCTTTTTGTGAATCAAGAAGAAATCGGTCGGCTCAAGGCACGTCCCAAAACGGCTAAAGGTGTCGGACACTTATATCAAATCAGCTATGCTTCGAAATCTCCTTTTTTAGCGGATCCGCTTAAGAAGAAACAATGGTCTGATTTTCTTGAAGACATTAAAATTTATGACTTTTCTATCACGAAAACGTCTCCTCTTGAGAAACCTACTTTTGTTGAGTCTAAAACACCTTTGTAATAGCGTCCTTATCGTCATCTTTATTTGTCTGTTCTAGTGTTTGTACTAAACTAAGACGATATAACATTATCGTTAATGAGGGCAAGCATTATGAGTAATCACACAGTCACCAAAACCAAAACCGTCGTCTTGGTGGACGGTCACGCATTGGCGTATCGCATGTATTTTGCCTTGGAACGCACCCAAATGCGAAACAGCGACGACATCCCAACGTGGGCGGTCTATGGCTTTTTCAACGCCATTTTTCAATTGCTCAACCAACGCCAGCCCGATGCACTCGTCTTCGCCTTTGATGTGGCTCGTGAAAGCTTTCGCACCGAATGGTACCCCGACTATAAAGCCAATCGTAGCAGTATGCCCGATGACATGCGTCAACAAATGGATGTGCTTTATGAAGGCATCGAAGCCTTGGGTTTGCCTGTGTTTCGCATCGCAGGCGTTGAAGCCGATGATGTCATTGGCACCTTGTCTAAAAAAATCATCGATACCTACCCCGATTGGCATGTGGATGTGTTGACAGGCGATCAAGACAGTTTTCAGATGATCGACCGAGACAACCGCATCAACATCTTAATCCCTGCTCGTAATACGCAAGACGGTTTAACCGTCTATGATTGGGACGGGGTCATCAACAAGTGGGGCGTCACGCCTGAACAAGTCGCCGATTTCAAAGGGCTTAAAGGCGATGCGAGCGACAACATCCCTGGTGTCAAGGGCATTGGCGACAAAACCGCCGCCAAACTCTTGGATGCCTATCAGAATCTTGAAAACATCTACGCTCACTTAGATGAAATCACACCCGCAGGCGTCAAACGCAAGTTGGAAGACGGTCGAGACATGGCGTTTTTATCCAAAAAACTGGCGATTATTGTGCGGGATTTGGATGTCGTGCCTGATTTAGAACACGCCCACTTAGGCAGTAGTGACGCCACCGCCGAAGCCTTAGGAGCTTACTTCGATACCTACAATTTCAGAACCTTTCAACGTAACTTACCCAAGTGGACAAAATTGCTTAGCCTCAAAACAGATGGCTCCGTTGTGGAAGAGGACGCCGAAGAAGTCAAAACCGATCAAGCGTCTGAAACGGTAGCCTTGCCGAAAATCACGTTTCCGTCCTTTGCGTATGAAGTCGTGCAAGATTTGGCACGCCTTGATGCCATTTTTAAAGAAATTAAGGACGGTTACGGCATTTGTGCCTTTGATGTGGAAACCACAGGCTTAAATGTGCATGAGGTTGAACTCGTTGGGTTTGGCTTGAGCTGGGGTAAAGGTCTCGCCAAATCAAGCTTTACGGCGAAAAACGTCTTGCATTTGAAAGACACCCCCACCACTTACGATGCCGTCACGCCGAACGGTGAGATTCACTTGCAGAATGTGTACGTTCCCTTGGCTCATGTGGCAGACTTGCTCAGTGATGCCGATGCTCAACGCCAAATCCCCTATGACGAGGCGTTTCCCTTGCTCAAAGCCTTTTTGGAAGACAATACCATTCTCAAGCTCATTCACAACCTGAAATATGAACGCAATTGCACACGCCACTGGGGCATTGAGCTGGCTTCGCCTGTGTTGGACACCATGATTATGAGCTATGTGCTGGCTCCTGAAAACAAGCATGGACTCAAGGGTTTGGGCGAGCGTGAACTCGATTTTGCCATGACCCCGATCGATGTACTCATTGGCAAAAAAGGCAAGAAGCAAATCACCTTTGCGGATGTCCCCATCGACAAGGCGGCTCCCTATGGGGCGTCGGATACTTACGCCACGTGGTGTTTAGCCGTTTTGTTTAGTCAGCGTTTAGACGCACAGCCTGATTTAGCGAGCCTCTTTTACGAGATTGAAAATCCCCTCACATGGGTTTTGGCGGAGCTGGAATACAACGGCATTCGCCTAGAAAAAGCCCCCTTGCAAGCGTTGGCTCAAGAGCTTGATGCCCAAGTCGAAACGCTCGACAAGCAAGCCCAAGTCTATAGCGAAACGCCGATCAACCTTAATTCGCCAAAGCAGGTGGGAGAATTGCTCTTTGACAAGCTGGGCATTCAGCCCAAGCGAAAAACGGCGACTAAAAGCTATTCCACCGACAGCAAAGTGCTGGAATCTCTGATAGGCGAGCATCCCATTATTCAGGTTTTGCTGGATTATCGCCAGTTGTTTAAGCTCAAATCCACCTATGTGGATACCCTGCCCCAACTCGTCAAACCCCAAACAGGACGGCTCCACACGAGTTTTAACCAGATTATTACGGCAACAGGGCGTTTATCGTCGAGCGATCCGAACTTGCAAAACATCCCCGTGCGGTCGACGTGGGGGCAACGCATCCGTGAAGCTTTTGTCGCCGAAGAGGGGTGGCAACTGATTTCCGCTGACTATTCACAGATCGAACTGCGGATTTTGGCTCATTTGTGTCAAGATAAAAACATGATCGATGCCTTTCAAAGTGGGGCGGATATTCACACGGCGACCGCCAGCCTTGTGTTTGGCGTGCCGATTGAGGCCGTCACCAAAGAACAGCGTTATGCGGCAAAATCCGTCAATTTTGGCATTGTGTATGGTCAAACGGCGCATGGGTTGTCTCAACAAATCGGCGTGCCGTATGCCGAAGCCCAAGACTTCATCAATCGCTATTTTAGAACCTACCCTGATGTAAAGCGTTGGATTGCGGATACCATTGAAACGGCTCACGAAACGGGGTTTGGCACCACGATGTTTGGTCGTAAGCGAGATTTAAGCCGAGATCTCAACAGTGGCAATAAAAGCATTCGAGAGTTTGCTGAGCGTGCCAGTTTTAACACGCCAGTGCAGGGGGCGGCGGCGGAACTGCTTAAAATTGCGATGTTACGCCTGAACAAACGGCTAAAAGCCGACGGATTGCAAAGCCGTATGCTCCTTCAAGTCCATGACGAACTGGTGCTAGAAGCCCCCCCGAACGAGGTGGACGCAACGAAAACGGCGATACGTTGGGCGATGGAATGCGAGCAACCCTTGCGCGTGCCGTTGGTGGTGGATCTAGCGGTGGGGCATCACTGGGGGGAGCTTGGGTAGCGTATGGATGAGAAATGGGATAAGATTGTTACGGTTATTTTTTGGATTTGTTTTATAGGACCTTTTATGATTTTGTTGCCTCACAAGTGGTTAAACGCCTTTTTATACCTAGACTCTTCCTATGTAACGCATGAAGACCCTGCGATTGATTGGGCTGTTGCGACTTTTGCAACGCTAGGGGTTTTATTGGCGTTGGTTGTGCCTAAAATTATCGATTTTGATCGAGATATTATCAAACAAATGGGATTGCCTGACTTTGTAAGTATGCACCCACGCAGTCTTTTATATTGTTTGAAAATAACCCACAGTACCCAAGCGAAAAAATTATTTGAGACGATGCTAAATGTCAACGTGTTTTATTGGTTCCTTTGCATCATCTTATTTGTCTTTATATTGGTGCCTTCTTGGCGTGGGATATTCGCAGGATTAGTATTTTTGTACAGTTGGATATCTCTTCATTCTATTCAATTTATGACACAAGAAGACGAATTTGAACGATTGCTTTTAAAAAACATCAAAGACCCAGAAGTGTTTGAACTTTTGAAAAAATATGTCGAAAAAGTCTATTCCACAGAGGGGCATCCTAGACAAGAGATTTTTTATCGTCTATTTACAGAAAAGCATGATAAAGGTGTTGAGTATCATACACTATTAAACCTCATACATCAGAAACTTATTGATAACAAATGTCCAATTTCTTCATCCTTGACGAACCGTATGGTTTGGAGAAATATCCCTTCTGATTGTTTGTTAGTAGACAATGCTTTTTCACGTTCTGAACTTGAAAAATATGTCGAACGCTTTCAGGAAGTTTTGCGAATTATGGAACACAACCCTGTTGGCATACACTTAGTGCAAGAAAAATTGTTAAGTCGTGCGGACGTAGAATGTATGCTAGACTCTCAATTAGACTCAGATAACCAATCGCTACTTCTAATAGAACTCACGCGTCCAGACTTTTTAGAGGTCTTCCCCAGTCGGGCTGACCGCTCATATCAAAAGGGTCCTGAGTTTCATTTTAGCAATGATGACCACTGCCTTTTTAGAACGCATCTTATTAAAATGGATTATTTGAATACGTATCTTCGCTTTTTACGCTACACCAAAAATAGAGAAGGCTTAAAATCGTTTGCCGAAAATTTTGCTTCTGAACATAAAAATGGCTATGGTAGCAGAGATGTTATATGGGTAAGTTCAATAGACTATGAAGAATTATTTTGCCTTGTTTGCATTACATTAGGAGGCTATTATTTAATAACACATTCTCAAGATTCATTTTTAACGAAGAAAGGCACAGATGTTCATTACAAATACGATGGTGCGACGTTAATTATTTTAGGCATTGTTCATGCTTGTAAAGAGGCGGAACTCGAAAGTTGGCTTGAAGAAGGACACTTGTTACATTATTGCTTAAAAAACATAGAAGCCTTAAAACGACTTTTGATTGTAAGTCCAAAAGAAGGCACTTATTTTGAATCTGAAATAAAGAAAACGGTAGACTTGCCTTTCATTCAAGACGCATTTTCTCTCAATGATGAAGATATTACAAGCCTCCTAGAAAAATGGAAGGCGTTTCATACAAAGCTGAAGTCTTTATATGAAGAAGAAGGGTAGGTTTCATCTACTTAGAGTTATAGAGTTCTCACCTAGAAGACATCGAATAAGTCCTTTGCAATGGCGTCTTTCAAGCGAGCCTTGACATAACGCAAGTCGCCTAAATCGACTTTGCAACCCAACTGTTCTTCGAGCAGGTTCCACAAGGTCATCAATTCTAAACCCAAGGGCTTGCTATTTTCCTCCTCCCCTGGTGGAAACGATTGGGATAAGCCGAAGCATTAAAAAAGGATTGAGTCTACCCTATGTTTGGCGTATAGTTTGGGGGATTGTTGATACTATTATATAAGGACAACCCCATGATTGCCACCACCGACTACATTCACTCGATTTCGGCTGAAAAAGCCGTCTATCCGCCAATTGACATATGGGAAAATCTCAACCCGCATCGAGACTACACCATCACCGTCAAAGTCGAAGAGTTCACCAGCGTCTGCCCCAAAACAGGCCTGCCCGATTTTGGCACCATTACCATTGAATACATCCCCAATGACGTGTGCATCGAACTCAAAGCCTTTAAATACTACATGCTGGCATACCGTAATGTCGGCATGTTCTACGAAAACATCACCAACAAAATCACCGACGACATCATCGCCGCAGCGAACCCTCGTTGGTTGCGTGTGCATAGCAATTTCACGCCTCGTGGGGGCATTTGCACCGAAGCCGAAGTCATTTGGCGAAATCCTGCGTGGGAAGGAAGCTTGCGTTAATGACGTTTACAGATGAGACGAGTTCGCCTCAAGAAGCGGAAGCCCAAATCCAAGCGTGGCAAGAACGCATCCAAGAAAACCTGATGGTTTTGGGTTATCCGACGGCGCCGTATTGGAAGGGCGTCACGCTGGTGGCAGTCACCAAACACGCCGATAGTTACGCCATTGAAGGGGCATTACGTTGTGGCTTGCTTGCGATGGGTGAAAATAAGGCGGTTGAAGCCCTCGCCAAGCGAAACACCTTGCCGAAAGAGGTAAACGAAGCGATCGAATGGCATTTCATCGGGCATATTCAACGAAATAAGCTCAATAAAATCGTGGGCTTCTATGATCTAATCCACAGTGTAGACAGCCTTGAACTGGCGGAAAGCATCGCAGAAAAGGCACGAGCCTTAAACATTGAGCAATCGATATTGGTGCAGGTCAACACATCAGGCGAAGCATCGAAGCAGGGGGTGGATCCTGAAAATCTCCTCCATTTGGTGGAGAAGCTTTTGACATTATCCCCTGCGATAAAAGTCGTTGGTTTAATGACCATGGCACCCAATACCGAAGATTTTGAGACCATTGACCGCTGTTTTAAGGGGCTTAAACGCCTTAAAGAAACGCTTGAAACAAGCTTGAGCATTGAAGTTCCACAACTTTCCATGGGAATGTCAAATGACTATAGCCAAGCTTTGGCAAATGGTGCTACAATAGTTCGTATCGGAACGAAACTATTTGCATAAAATCTTCGTTCAGGTATGATAGAAGTGAATATGGTAAGCAAGGCGTCTGGTTTCTTCCTGCCTTCTTACAAAAAGCCCATACAGTCCACAATATTAGGGAGGTTTTACACACGATGTCAAACATTATGACGAAATTAAAGAACTGGGTCACTGGCGATCCCTTTGAAGAAGAAGAATACATGAGCGAAATGGAAACGCACGCCCCTGCGTATGTGCCTGAAAACACTCGTGTCATTAGTGAAGTGCGTCCCACTGCTCATGTGCGTGCTGTGAATTCTACCAGCTCTTCTTTCAGTCAAGTCATTGTAATTGAGCCTCGTTCATTTGAAGATGCCTTGGAAGTGGTGTCTCATTTAAAGGCTCGCAAAGCAGCGATTCTCAACTTGCACTTGTTGGATACCAACCAATCTCAACGTGTCGTGGATTTCTTGTCAGGGGCGACGCATGCCATTGAAGGACATCAGCAACGCATTGGTGAAGGTGTGTTCATCTTTACGCCAAATAATGTGTCGATCGCCTCTGAACTTGGCGAAGAAGTCGCAGATGGTTTAAGCCTTTCCCAAGCGTACTGGAATTAATTCCTCTTTTTTATTAAGAAAAGGGTGTTTCCTCTTGAGGATACTCCCTTTTTTGTGTTTTCAGGGTATACTTAAAGAGTTTACGACTTATTTCTATAGGATTTTATTATGCTTGCTACTCAAACCCAGCTCGAAGGTGTTAGCCTGTTTCACGCCACAGGTGCCAAACAGGAATACCGCTTACTTGAATCCCCCCTCAAAAAAGATCAGTTCCTGATTCAGCGTCTCGATGTTGAAACGCCTGTCGCCTGTATTGAAGGGCATTTGCCTAAAGGACTTCACTTTGAAGCCTATGCCAGCCGTGGGGGAGATGTCGGTGTGTTACATAGCCAAGACTCCAAGCTTGTTTACTTCTTATTACCGGGAGCCACCGTACAAGGAAACGGCTTTAAAATCGCCCTGTTTGGGGAAACGCTTCCGCCTGTACAAGCCCAACAAAAGCTCGAAACAACGGCTTCTCAACAAAGCTTTACCAAGCAAGCCATGATTTTGGGTGCAGGCTTAGGCACTCGCATTTTGCCGTTGACCGAAGACTATTTAAGCCTCGCTAAACCAGCCCTCCCTTGGGTTGGGGATTCCACCGTCATTGGCTCCTTAGTCGGATTACTTGCCAAACAAGGCATTGAACGTATTTATGTGAATACCTTCTTTCAGCGTGAATCGGTGCAGAACGCCTTAAACGAAGCCGCCAAAACCCATGGCGTCGAATGGTTTGAGATCCCTGAGGAACGCCCCACAGGCACTGCGGGTGGTGTGCTTCATATTTTGAATCACTTGGACGAGTTCCCCAGCTTTAATCCTGAAGAACCTTTGCTCGTGTTACAAGGTGATGCCGTTTCTAATGTGGATTTAGCCGCTTTAATCAATGTCCATGAAGCCAATAAGGCGTCTGCGACCGTGGGTTGTCAAATCGTCGCCGATGAAGACGTCCCCAAATTCGGGATTGTTGCCACCCATTCCACCGATGCTCACGATCAATCGGGGCGAGTTCGTACATTTTTAGAAAAACCCAGCTTGGCTCAAGCAGGCTCTAGCCGTTTGGCATCTACAGGGTTTTATGTGTTGGCGCCAAGCTTGTTTGCGTATTTAAAAACGTGGTATCAAGAACGTTTGCAGACGGTTCAAGCCGAAGCAAAAACGAAAAGCGAGACGCCTCCAACGGAATTGAAGGAATTTGATTTCGCTCAAGATGTCTTTAATATGTGCTTAAAAGCGAATCTGCCTCTTTACGCCCAAGAAGTCGAAGGCTTTTGGTGCGATATTGGCAACCCTGCTCAATATGTGGAAACCTTAGCGATGGCGTATCGTGGGGAGTTGGGCGAAGCTTTGCCCGAAGCTTTAGCCGATTACTACCATGATGCAGGCGTTTTTTACTGGCAGGGGAGCAAGGCTCTCGCTGAAAAAGACGGTCTTATGCTTTCAGGGGGCGTTGTGGTTGCCCAAAAAAGATAAGCGTTTCCCACCCAAACCGTTGAGGATACCATGCCCCTAATCCAAAAATGCCAACGCCTTTTCAAACGAAGCCTCTGCCTGTGTTCGGATATGGTGCTATGGACGGCTTTGCTGATTACGCTCGTGCTAGGTATTTTGGCAATGGATTTTAAAAATCTACCCTTTGTACCCAAAGAAGCCAAAACCCTGCAATTGTATGTGGAAGATGCCTATGCCTTAATGAAGGGTTCGCCTGTTATTTTAATGGGTGTGCCTGTCGGTTATGTGAAGCAAGTCAAGCTCAATCCGAAAGACGATTCCGTGTGGGTGGATTATGTCTTGAACGATTCGCGAATGAAGATCCCCGAAGAAGCAGAAGCCTTGATTGTCGCCGCTGGCCTAGGCGGAGCCAAAAGCCTTGAGTTTACCCTAAACGAAAGCCCTGAAGATGTTTTTCAAGCCGATGAAAAACCTCAACAAAAACAACAAGTCTTACGTCCTTTTAGACAAAAAAATATGTGGGATGCTCAAATTAAAATGGCAAACTTTCTAAGGCAAGGAGCAACCAGCCTTGGTCAATCGTTGGATGCCATTCCCACCGAGCATCGCCAAGCCGATTTAATGCGGATTGCTCAAGAAATGAAAAGCACGCAAGAAGACATGCACGAGCTGAATCAACGCCTGCCCCAGATGCGAGACACCCTTTCGGCTCAGTTAAAGCGGGTGAATGCGATCATGCTCAAAGCCGATAATGAGCTGAATCAAGCGATGAATCACTATACCTTGTTGCAGGATCCCCAAAGTCACCAGCGTCATAAGGTGGTTACGCAAATGAAGATGACCCGTGCAATGCTCGATGAGCAACGCCGTTTACTGCGGGAGTTGCACAGTCTGACGATTCAGAGAGAAAATCCTTATTTTAGAGGCGTCCCCTTGCCAGTAAAACAAGTAGATGAAGACATTTATACCGATTAAATAATACGCTTCATCATACCATTTAAACGATCAAATAGCGTATAGGCTATTCTAGGAGCCTAGACTCGCAGACCCTTGTTCCAACAAAAGCAAGGCCTCTTCCCCGACCTTCAGCCCCAAGCTATGTTGAGCCTGCTGAAAGCTCTGTTCCGCCCGTTGCGTCGATTGCTTGGTGTCATTCAACATGTACCGCATGAGTTGGTCTGACGGATTAAAATCAGTCGTTGGGACTTGAGTCGCCTCGTTTTTACGAGCGATGGCGTAGGTTTGCTCTAAAATAGCGAGCTTGCCTTTTTGCAACGCCAACACATCTTTGGCTTGCTTGTAAGTGAGATATAAATCCAAGAGTTCCTGCTGGAGATTGTCCACCGCACGAGCCAAAATCACCATGTCCGCATCGGTGACGGGGCGTGTGCTAGTGGTGTTGCTTTGATTGACAATATCGTTCACCAAGGCTCCTGAAAGCAAGCCAATCGGCGTACCTGAAACGATAGAGGCCGCTGCTCCACCGACTTGAGCCGTCGTGTTAATCAGACGCTTTAAGCCTGTTTTGTTTTTCACAGGTTTGCCAGACGCATCCTGACGACTAAGTTTTTCAATCGCATAGCGAATCGGTTGACTACGATACACCGCCGCCTGCCACAAGAGGTTCATGTCCTTGCCTTGTTGTTCGGCAGTGTCGAGCGTGTTGTCTCGAATGCGTTGAATCGAAGTCACCCATTGCGTTTCATTGCGTTTTAAAATCACTTGCTGTTCAGGGGGCAAGGCTTCGATAAATTGCAAGACTTTTTGGTGATAGTGGGCATCTAAATCGGTATACGCATTTTTTTGAGACGCTTCAATCGCTTTGCTCAATTGGCTATTTTTGGATTTTAGGACGTCTAGTTGTTGAGGCGTGACTTGAGCGTTAGCAATAGACGCCGTAAGCACTAACGATAAAAAAAGTAAGCTAAAAGAAGCAAGCATTTTAAGAAAAGGTCTCATTAGAGTTTGGCATCCTCCAATAAAAGAGAGCTTGCTTTGGGGGAAGCAGAAGGGGGAAGCGGGAATTCGTCAATTAAGGGTAATCGTTTTGGAGCGATCTTCACAGCACTCTTTTTAATGGATACCGCCGCCCCGATGAGGGTTCCTTTGCTTTTGGCAATTTCAGTCGGCTTAGTGGTGGGATGCACCGCCACAAACGACGCTTCTGGACGCAACCCTAAGGCGAGGGTATCCACCGCTTGAGGCCCTGCCATGCGTTCGAGTTGAATGCGTGCATTTTCGGCTTTGTGTTGGGCATTTTGCAAATTTTCACGATACCCATAATAACGTTGTATCGCCAAAAACTTTTGGGTGGCATCAGGGGTGTTTTGAAGTTTTTGAAAATGAGCTTCTTCTATCGTTTCTTGGTTCTGCAATTGATTCAAGCTGTACAAGGCTTGTTGATAGGCGTGATAATGCTTGACCAAGGCTTCTTTAAGTTCATCAATCAAATAAGACAATTGAATATGTTCCGTCGGCGTGAGTTCGCTGAGGGGCTTGTTGCGTCCCATCACATAGTTTTGAGCGACTTGAGACCCTGTCATCATACCCATGCTTTCATAACCACCGATCGGGGCGACTGTGCTGGTGGCTAAGGCGGCTCCTGTAATTAGCACGCTTAGGGTCTTGCGTAAAAATTCGCTAGAATGGCTTAGGTGACGTTCAGACGGCAAGGCGATTTTTTCAAGGGCAAAACGCACCACGGCATTACGTTCAATGGTGGCTCGCCACAAGTGTTTCAAGTCAGCTTCAGCGACTTCGCTTTGCAAATTCAGTAAGGTGACGGCATTGGCTTGGCTGGCTAAGCCAGACGTTTTTTGAATATCTTGCACCGACAATGCCGTGACGACTTTCATATTGACCTTGGGGGCTTGACGCAGTTGTTCTAAACTTTGATTGGGTTTGACGCCTTCAAGGGTAACCACTTCATCGAAAGCGGGGGCGGGAACATCCTTGAGGAGTCCTGCTTCGGTGGGTAAGGCGTGATTCGGTGAAAGCAAGGCTGGTACAAAGCTTAAACGAGGCGTTGGGGTGTTGGGCTTGATGGTTTTCGCTTCTACCGTCGACAAGGTGAGACTTAGCATCACGGCACAACCCAGCATCACGGCGTGAAAGGCGTGAGCAGGGGTTTTCCATGAAGAAGGGGGACTCATTTTTTTCATATGCGTCTTATTATAACACGAGCCAGCCAAAAACAAAGCGACTCCCTTAATTAAGGGAGTCGTTGAGGGAAGAAGAAAATCTTGTGGTTTAGTCCCAATTCGTACTAGGATCTCCCTGTTCAATAATCTTAGGGGGTGGACTGTTTTGGGAAAAGACTCTCTACCCTTCTTTTTATGTGATCATTTTGCGGTGTAGATAAGCTTGCATCAATTCTTTGTGCTGGAGTTTCTTCGTATCGATTTATGAACTTTATCAATGCATTGAAACGATCTGCTATTTCTTCTACAGAATGGGAATCCTCAATAGTGGTTAAAAAAGCAATTTCCGACTTTGAATTATCGTTTATATTTTGGTATTCAAACATCTTAACCCCACCTTCATTAGTAAAGTTCTCCACAAAGTCATTATGACTCGCTGTCTGAATATCAGTAATTGTAGATACACGTAAAAAAGCACAGCTAGTTCTATCTGAGGTTTCCGCTATAAGCGAAGAGACTTCCCCCGCAAAGCCATCTTTATTATTCATTAAGGAACCAAATCCTGTAAAGAAAGCGTCTGCTTTATCCTGCCCTTTTAGCAACAAAAATTTAGCTATGGCGGTTATTTGTTCCGTAGTTTTTGGAGTCTCGGTGAATGTAGCTCCTTCACGTTGTTGAGCAATTCTAGGGCTAGCGTTTAAGCGAGACTGCTGGGGGGGGGGCAAAACCAGCATTAAAAGAAACGGGATTAATCGACATAAAAATAACCTTTCATTAAAATAAGGGACTTTAGCACTACATTCATGTGCTTTAGAGGGATAATTAAAAAGTTCAATGTAGAACCTTCACGA